>NZ_JBOZRT010000049.1:0-32574 GCF_050789165.1 Azospirillum sp. | reverse complement strand
GGGGATCCAGAGAACCTTGGGAAATCAACCCCTTGCCAACTCTCCTGGATCCCCGCTTTCGCGGGGATGACGGTTGAGAGAAGCGAAGAAATGCAACCGCGCTCTTTTCCCCGGACAGCCGTGCGCGCAGGCGGGGATCCATAATTTCCAAAGCGGGTGGCTGCGGATGTTATGGATCTCCGCCTCCGCGGGGATGACGGTCTGGAAAGGGAATGAGCGTGGGGAAGCGTCCACCAGCCGCGAAACTGAGCGCCTATGCGCCGTCGCGGGGATGACGTTTGAGAGGGATAAGGTGGGTAATTGGGAGCGGCTTTCGCCGACTCACTCGCTCTTCGCGGCGACCTGCACCAGCGCGCCGGGCTTGCGGGCCGGCAGGGGGCAGGGCTTGCCGTCGGCGGAGGCGACCATCACGCCGCGCGTCGGCTTGCGCGCCGGCAGCACCGTGTCGGGGACCATCTGCAGCGCGAAGGTGGTCTGGGCCACCGCCTGCTTCGGCTTGTGGCCGGGGCGCACCGCCGGGGCGGACACCGGCGCCTGGAGCGGAGCCTGGGCGATCACCAGGGGCGCCGCGTCGTGGCCGCCGCGGCCACGCGGCGCGATCGTGAAGCGGGGCTCCGGATCCAGACGCTTCGACGTGGCGCCCTCGGGCAGGATGAAGCCGTAGGTCGGGTAGACGCGCTGGCCCAACTGGCCGGTCGGCTCATGCCAGACGCGGACCATGGACCAGTCGTTGTTGGCCGACACGTCGATGACGCGCATCCCGCGGCGCAGGCCGCGGGTGTTCAGCCAGGAATGGTCGACCTCGATGGTGCGGCGGTCGATGACGTTGCTGACCAGGGAAACGTGGCCGCGATTCATGCGGCCGGCGCGCTTGAACACCAGAACCGAACCGTCGGCCGGCGCGTGGTCGCGGGCGTAGCGGCCCTCGGCGCGGTTCCACCACATCCAGGCGTCGCCCTGGATCGTGAAGTCGGAAATGGATCGAACGACGCGGACGCAATCCTCTGCCTGCGCGGCAGGAATTGCCATGGGGCTGAGGACAAGAAACGCCGCCAGCGAAAGGCGGATTCCCAATCCATTCGTCCGCATGATACCCCCTTCCCTTCGTATCCCCTGTTTGGCTGGGTAACACGAGGTGCGGCGAGAGTCTACCCCGATTGATTTATCTGACCAACCGACCCGGACATAGGCAAACAAGCCAACCCCACTCTTTCTAAGGTTATGCGCCATGACTCACGCCGACCCTGCGACGTTCGTTCGCACCAACACGGCGATCGCCCATCCGTCGCTGTTGCCGGAGATGCGCCTGCACCTCGCCACCGAGGTCACGCCCCTGTGGGAGGCGACGGAGGCGACGCTGGCCCGCAACAACCTGCCGCCGCCCTACTGGGCGTTCGCCTGGCCGGGCGGGCAGGCGGTGGCCCGCTATGCCCTTGATAACCCTGAGGCTGTCCGGGGGAAGCGGGTGCTGGACTTCGCTGCCGGCACCGGACTGGTGGGCATCGCCTGCGCGCTGGCGGGTGCGGCGCACGTCCGCGCGGCGGAGATCGACGCCTTCGCGCTGGCCGCCATGGAGCTGAACGCCGCGCTCAACGGCGTCGCCCTGGAGGCGGTGAGCGACGACCTCGTCGGCCGCGACCTGCCGGACATCGACGTCGTGCTGGCGGGCGACGTCTGCTACGAGCGTCCGATGGCGGAGCGGGTCACCGCGTGGCTGCGGCGCATCGCCGCGACGGGCACGCTGGTGGTGCTGGGCGACCCCGGCCGCGCCTATGTGCCCACCTCGGGGCTCGAGCGTCTGGGGCGCTACGCCGTGCCGACCTCGCTGGAGCTGGAGGACCGCACGCTGCGCGAGACCAACGTCTGGCGCCTCCTGCCGGGCTGATCGGGCCGGGCTGATCGGCGAGTCCGTGCGTTATCCCTTCGACACGTTGGAGGAGGAGACATGCTGGACCGCATCAAGGCCATGTTCGACGCCTGGGAGAAGCGGCCGCCCGGGCCGGAGCACCGCGACACGCTGCACCTCGCGGCCGCCGTTCTGCTGGTCGAGGCGGCGCGCATGGACGACCGCATCGCGCCGGAGGAGCGCGCCCGCATCGCCGCCCTGGTGCGCGAGCGCTTCGGGCTGAGCGCCGATGAGGCCGCCGACCTGCTGGCCACCGCCGAATCGCAGGCGCGTGGCGTGGCCCCGCACTTCAACTACGTCAGCGTGGTGGTGGAGCGCTGCCCGCCCGAGCAGCGGCTGTGGCTGATCGACATGCTGTGGGAGGTCGTCTACGCCGACGGCGAGCTGACCGCGTTGGAGTCGAACCTGCTGCGCCGCATCGGCGGCCTGCTGCACGTCAGCGACGTCGAGGTGGGCGAGGCGCGCAAGCGCGTGCTGAAGCGCCTGGGCCTGCCGGAGGGGACGGGGGTGTGGGAGTGACTTGATCCTGCGGCACGGTGCCGCTTTTCCCCTCCCCCGCGCAGTGGGGGAGGGTTAGGGTGGGAGCCCGATGCAGGAACTCTTCCAGGACCTCTTATGCCCTACACCTCGTTGCGCGACTTCATCGACCGGCTGGAGGCCGCCGGGCGGCTCGTCGTCGTCCGGGAGCCGGTCTCCACCGTGCTGGAGATGACCGAGATCCAGACCCGCCTGCTGGCCGAGGGCGGGCCGGCGGTGCTGTTCGAGAACGTGATCAAGGCGGACGGCACGCGCTCCGAGATGCCGGTGCTGGTCAATCTGTTCGGCACGGTGGAGCGGGTCGCCTGGGGCATGGACCGCGAGCCGCACGAGCTGCGCGCGGTCGGCGAGACGCTGGCCTTCCTCAAGCAGCCGGAGCCGCCCGGCGGCTTCCGCGAGGCGCTGGAGCTGATCCCGCTGGCCAAGACCGTGCTGTCGATGAAGCCGAAGACCGTCGGCTCCGCGCCGTGTCAGGAGGTGGTGCTGACCGGCGACCAGATCGACCTCGGCCGCCTGCCGGTGCAGAGCTGCTGGCCCGGGGAGCCGGCGCCGCTGATCACCTGGCCGCTGGTGGTCACCAAGGGGCCGACCGGCAAACGCGAGGACGACTTCAACCTCGGCATCTACCGCATGCAGGTGCTGGGGCGGAACAAGACCATCATGCGCTGGCTGAAGCACCGCGGCGGCGCCCAGCACCACCGGCGCTGGGCGGCCAGCGGCAAGACGGAGCCGCTGCCCTGCGCGGTCGTGCTCGGCGCCGATCCCGGCACCATCCTGGCGGCCGTCACGCCGGTGCCGGACACCCTGTCGGAGTACCAGTTCGCCGGCCTGCTGCGCGGCCGGAAGGTGGAGTTGGTCGACTGCAAGACCGTCCCCCTCAAGGTCCCGGCGCAGGCCGAGATCGTGCTGGAAGGCCACGTCAGCCTGGACGAGACCGCCAATGAGGGACCGTACGGCGACCACACCGGCTACTACAACTCGGTCGAGCCGTTCCCGGTGTTCACGGTGACCGCGATGACCATGCGGCGCAACCCGATCTACCTGTCCACCTTCACCGGCCGCCCGCCGGACGAGCCGTCGGTGCTGGGCGAGGCGCTGAACGAGGTGTTCATCCCGCTGCTGACCCAGCAGTTCCCGGAGATCGTCGACTTCTGGCTGCCGCCCGAGGGCTGCTCCTACCGCATCGCCGTGGTCAGCATGAAGAAGGCCTACCCCGGCCACGCCAAGCGCGTGATGATGGGCGTGTGGTCGTTCCTGCGGCAGTTCATGTACACGAAGTGGGTGATCGTCGTGGACGACGACATCAACGCCCGCGACTGGAAGGATGTGATGTGGGCGATGTCCACCCGCATGGACCCGGCGCGCGACATCACGGTGATCGAGGGCACGCCCATCGACTACCTGGACTTCGCCAGCCCGGAATCGGGCCTCGGCGGCAAGGTCGGCCTGGACGCCACCAACAAGTGGCCGCCGGAGACCAAGCGCGAGTGGGGCGAGAAGATCCGCATGGACCAGGGCGTGGTCGACGAGGTCTCGCGGAAATGGGCGAGCTACGGGCTGCCGGGAAGCGGGACGCCGATCTGGAAGTAGGCGCGCGACTTCCGCGGAGTGAATGCTCGACATTCCTGACGGAGAGTGGTCCATCCACCGCCCGTCCATTGCGCGGTATTGTCCCTGATTTGGCTTCTTCGGGCCGGTCGTCCATGGCCGGGCAATGCAACGGATACGCCGTGCGGCAAACAGCCGCACGGCGACGCTGCGATTGCTTATGATACTTGGGGTGCCATTCCATCGTGGAGTGGCGGGCGATCATGAGTACAAATATATTCTATAGCGAGCGTCTCACTGCATCGCAGGTTGCGACCCTTGTCGATCTGTCGGCCGCCGCCTACGACGACAGCCCGTCGGTCCAGTCTTGGCAATCCATAACGTCGGACCTCGTCGCCTACGGGCTTAAATCCAGCGACATCAAAGGCACGTCGTATTCGCGATTGGCAGCGACGTTCGATGCAGCCGCCAGCTTCTGGACGACGAGAATAGCCGAGGCAAACGTTGCCCTGCTTAGGAACACCAGCACCAACGAGATCGCTGTCGCATTCCGCGGCACCAACGGAGCTGGAGACGCGTCCTATTGGACCAACATGGATGCGTACTATGAGATCTATAAGGATTTCTTCGCAGCCTTAAAAAATTACATCTCGGCCAAGGGCATAACCCGTCTATCGGTGACGGGGCACAGCCTGGGCGGCGCCATGGCTGAAAAGTTCGCCTACAGCTTCGAGAGAGAGAGCGGCTGTGCGGTTGACTGCGTCGGTGTTGCTTCACCGTGGGCCAGTTACAACGGCTCCGATATGAGTGTCGTCAATATCGGGCATTCCAACGATATCGTTTATTCCATTGCCGGTTGGAAGGGCGACAACGCGATTTCGAATTTGTACGTGGCGCTCGACAATGGCGGTTTTTTCTCGGATCTCGCCAATGTTACGGCGCATTCGGTCTCATTCTATCAGTACACGGCGCATAGGATCGCGGCGAGTTCCTTGCTCGGTGACATGACGAAGAACGATACCGTCATCGTCGATAATACGGGCGATGACGGCAAGCTGAGCGCCCAGGTCGCATCGGAATCGAAGAGCATCCTGCCGAGATTCACGAGCCAGAAGTTGTACGTGCTTGGTGGGTATGGCTCCGATTCCTATGATTTTTCAGCGGCTTCAGCGGGCAGTGCGCTGTACGCCGCACCGACGATCATCATCGAAGGTTCCTCCGGCAACGATTCGATCCGCGGCGGGCCGGGGCGCTGCGACGTCGCCGTCTATTCCGAGGAGTTCTCGCGCTACGACGCGGGCACCGGGAGCGGCGTCACCACGATCAACCATGCCCGAGGCTCGCGGTACGACGGCAACGACAGTTTGACCGCCGTGGAAATTGGCCGTTTCAAGGACCGCTCGGTGGATCTGGCGCTGCTCGACGGACCGACGTACACCACCTCCACAGCCATTTCGACCAGTTCCGGTCAGGCGGTGGGCAAGCTGTCCGTCACGCTGCCCACATCCATGCTCGACGGCAACGCCGACATCTCGATCAACTTGTCTTCGTCGGGGATCACCAAGAAGTACAACTTTGCCCTCGTCATCGATGTCTCGGGCAGCATGAGCGGGACCCCGCTGGAGGACGCCAAGGCGGCCTACATCACTCTGATCAATCATCTTGAGTCGATCGGCGCCGCCAGTTCCAGCACCTTCGCCGTCATTCCGTTCGCGTCGAGCGCCGATCTTTACAGTTCCCTGACGGCGAGCCAGGCACGCGACGCGATCCGCGGGCTGTCCGCTTCCGGCGGAACGGATTACGAGCAGGCGCTGATCAAGGCCCGAGACTACTTCAACGCGACCAGTGCGTACAATGTAACCAACATAACCTACTTCATGTCCGACGGAATGCCGAATGAGGGCAACTACAGCACCGTTGCTCCGCAGTTGCAGCGGCTGTCCGACGTCCGCGCCTATGGCATCGGGTCGGCCCAGCTGTCGGATCTGGACGCTGTCGATTCCAACGATGCGCAGCAACTGAAGTCGGCCAGTGAACTGGCGTCCGCCTTCACCGCGTCACAACTGCGCAAGGCTGACGTCGCGGGTATCGACATCCTGCTCAACGGCACCGTCGTGCGGCAATTGTCCAGCGCCGACCTGACCGAGGACACCCTTGGGCTGACCTACCACGGCACGGTGGCCGGTCTGGACACATCGCTCTTCGCGGCCAACGGCTTCGAGGTGCGCGCGCGGTTCACCGACCCGACGTGGGTGACGCCGGCCGTCAAGACCGAGGTCCACGCGTTCGACGCGACCTTGCGGGCGCGCAGCCGCGGGTTCAACTTCGACGGCGACCAGTACGACGACGTCCTTCTGCAATCCCAGTATGGGGCGGGCTCGACGGTCGGGTACAACACCGACGGACAGCCCTCGGCCGCACCAAGGCCAGGGGCGGTTGCCATTTGGACCATGGACGATACGGCGATCAAGACCGGGTCCGTCGCCAAGATCCTCAACGATACCAATTGGATGGCTGTTGGATCGTCGGATTTTGACGCCGACGGCAAGAGCGACGTGCTCCTCCGGCATCGGGATGGACGCGTGGCCGTCTGGTCGATGAACGGTGCCACCATCGCCAACGGCGGCGTGGTGAAGACGCTCAGCGATCCCAATTGGGCGATCGCGACGATCGGCGATTTCGACGGCAACGGCGCCGGGGACGTGATGCTCAAGCACACCGACGGCCGCATCGCGCTGTGGGAATTCAGCGGCGGGCAGTTCGTCCGCGGTGTGGTCGTGAAGACCCTGGCGGACGCCGCATGGAAGGTGGCGGCATCCGGCGACTTCGACGGCAACGGCCGGGAGGACGTCCTGTTTCAGCACGCCAGCGACGGACGCCTTGCCCTTTGGAGCATGGATGGTGCGAACATCGCCTCCACCAAGGTCGTCGCCACGCTGAACGACCGCGGCTGGAAGGTCGAGGGGGCCGGGGACTTCAACGCCGACGGCATCGACGACATCCTCCTCAAGCACACGGACGGACGTCTCAAGGTTTGGGAGCTGTCGGGGAGCGGATCCGTCACGGAGAAGGCCCTCCCGACCCTGTCGGATCCGAACTGGGACGTGGCCGCCCTTGGCGATTACAACGGCGATGGGCGAACGGATATAGTGTTTCAGAACCCTGACGGACGCATCGCCACATGGCTGATGGACGATTCGAACCGCCTGCACGCGGCCGTAACGAAGTCGTTCGCCGACAACCAGTGGACCGTGATCGGCGACGGACAATACGTCTGAAGCCTTGGCAAGGGTGCCGCGGCGGACCTCCGCCGCGGCAGTGCGCGCAACGGGCTTGTCTTCATCCGCTACACGCGGGGACGGGCACTCATGGCCGCCGCCCGCCCCGCATCATCTCCTCCGACGCGCGCAGCGAGAGCTGCGTCAGGCGGGCGCTGACGTCGAACCAGGCGCGCACCGCCTCGCCGACCACGCGGCCCTGAAGCTGCGCCAGGTGCAGCGGCGTGTTCATCCGGGCGAACTCCAGCGCCGCGTCGGCGGTGGCCAGCGTCGTCCGGTTCGCCCACTGCGCCCACGCCACGCTGGCCTCGTTGACCGTGCGGGCGGCCACCGACGGGGCGGCGGCGCCGAACGCTTCCACCCGTTCCAGCGCCGGCTGCGCGGTGCGGGTGACGGCGTCGGCGGTGTTGGCGGCGGCGCGGGTGCCGGTCTCCACCACGGCCCGCGCCGGGCGGGTCACCGCCTCGGCGGTCTGGCGGGCGCGCTGCTCCACCGCCTCGGCGGCCTCGCGCACACGGCGGGCCTCGGCGCGGCGCTGTTCGGCCTCGTCGCGCTTGGCCTCCTCGACCTCGGCGCGGCCGGCCTCGACCTTGTCGACGATGGCCTGCGCCTCCTCGTCGCTCAGCGCCTTCCTCACCGCCGGCAGCAGTTCCTTGCGCTCGTCGCGGACGTGCTGCTGGAACACCCGCTTCAGCTCGGCGAGCTTCTTCGGGAAGTCATCGCCGTCCTTGGGCAGGCGCTCCAACTCGGCCAGCAGGGCGCGGGCCTGCCGGTTGTCGTTGACCGCGTCGGTCACGAGGTCCTTGGTCTCCTTGTGCTTGCGCAGGACCGGGAAGAGGTGCTGCTCCTCCAGCCGGGCGTGCAGTTCCAGTTCCTCCTTCAGTTCGGCGAACAGCCTCTCGCGGGTCTTCACCGCGCCGTCGCCGGTCTCGGCCAGCTTGCCGAACAGCTCGACGGCCCTGGCCGGGCCGGCCTGGATCATCTGCGTGATGGTCATCGTCAATACCCCTGCGGTTGCCGGTGCGGCGCAACACGCCTTTGCTGCGTCGCAGCATCCGGAGAACTGATGGCCGGCGAAACAGTTCCATGCCACGCAATAGTTTCATTACAAAGAACAATGAGTGGCAAAGTGCGGCGTTTATCGCGATAAAGAAAAACGGTTCAATCCGGTCAACGCCACACGGCACCGACCCACCACGAACCGAAGGAATTCCGCCATGACCGACTCCCGCACCGCCTCGTACGCCGCCCTCCTGCTGCGCGTCTCCCTGGGCGTCCTGTTCCTCGCGCACGGCCTGATGAAGGTCTTCGTCTTCACCGTTCCCGGCACCGTCGCCTTCTTCGAGCAGATCGGCTACCCGGGCTTCTTCGCCTACCTCGTGATCCTCGCCGAACTCGGCGGCGGCCTGCTGCTGGCGCTGGGCGTGCAGACCCGGCTGGTCGCGCTGGCCCTGGTGCCGGTGATGGTCGGCGCCACGCTGCAGCACGCCGGCAACGGCTGGGTGTTCTCCGCGCCGGGCGGCGGCTGGGAGTTCCCGGCGTTCTGGACCGTGCTGCTCGGCGTGCAGGCCCTGCTGGGCGACGGCGCCCTGGCGCTGAAGCTGCCGCTGGTGGAGCGCCTGACCGCACGCACCGCAGCCTGATCGCAGCCTGGGGTTTCGGAAAATCGTCTTCTGATCGCGGCGGCGTGCGGGTAGGCTCTCGGGCCTTCCGCGCGCCGCGGCGCGTTTCCGCCTTTCGAAAGCCCCATGACCGAGCACCCGAAGCCCTCCGTGCCTCTGCTGGTCGCCGCCACCGCGACCGGGCCGCTGGCGCTCAACATCTTCGTGCCGTCCATGCCCGGCATGGAGCGGGTGTTCGACGCCAGCCACGCCACGGTGCAGCTCACGCTATCGCTCTACCTGATCGGCGTGGCGGTCGGGCAGCTGGTGTACGGGCCGCTGTCGGACCGCTGGGGGCGGCGCCCGGTGCTGCTCGCCGGGCTCGGCCTCTACGCGGCGGCCAGCCTCGCCTGCGCGCTGGCGCCCTCCATCGGGCTGCTGGTCCTCGGCCGGGCGGCGCAGGCGGTGGGCGGCTGCGCCGGCATGGTCATCGCCCGCGCCATCGTGCGCGACGCCTGGAGCCGCGAGGAGGCCACGCGGGTCCTGGCGCTGGTCATCGCCGGCATGGCGGTCGCGCCGATGGTGGCGCCGGCGCTGGGCGGCTTCCTCGACGAGTGGTTCGGCTGGCGCGCCGGCTTCCTGCTGCTGGTCGGCTTCGGCGGGCTGGTGTGGGCGGCGGCGCTGCGCGGCCTGCCCGAGACGCACCGCGACCTCACCCCGCTGCCCGGCCCGTCCGCGCTGTGGCAGGCCTACCGCGCGCTGTTCGGGCGGCGGCTGTTCCTGGGCTATGCGCTGGTGGTCGGCTGGATGACCGGGGGCTTCTTCGTGTTCCTGGCCGGCGCGGCGCACGCCATGAGCGTCACGCTGCACCGCCCGCCCAGCGAGTACGGGCTGTACTTCGTGCTTCTGTCGGCCGGCTACATGGGCGGCAACATGGCGGTGTCGCGGCTGGCCGGGCGGGTGCGGCTGGAGGCGCTGGCCTTTGCCGGGCTGCTGTTGTCGGTGGCCGGGCCGCTGGTGATCGGCGGCTTCCTGGCGGCCGGGCATTTCTCGCCGGCGAGCCTGTTCCTGCCGACGGTGCTGTTGTGCGTCGGCAACGGCCTGACCCTCCCGGTCACCATCACTGCCGCCGTCGGCGTCGACCTCCGGCTGGCCGGCACGGCCTCCGGCTTGGTGGGGTTCGTGCAGATGGGGATCGGCGCCGCGGCCTCGGCGGCGACCGGCCTGTTCGAGCCGGGCGACCCGGTGGTGATGGCGGCCGGCATGCTGCTGACCAACCTCGCCGCGCTGGCCGCCTGGGCCTACGCCCGCGGCGGGGGCAGAAGAAGGGGAGGACAGGCGGGGGAGGGGGAATCGGCCGTCCGGCCGGCATAAACCTCTGTCCTCTTCAGCCGGTGCTCCCCATCTGCTAGACACGCTACCGTGACCCTTCGGAGACGCTTTGCATGGCCGACGTGCTGAATCTGCTGGAAGACCTTATCCGCAAGGCGCGCGCCGCCGGTGCCGACGCCGCCGACGCGGTGCTGTTCGACAGCGCCTCCCTCTCGCTCAGCCAGCGCCTCGGCAAGCCGGAGAAGCTGGAGCGCTCCGAATCCGGCGACCTCGGCCTGCGGGTGTTCGTCGGCCGGCGGCAGGCCATCGTCTCCTCCACGGACCGCAGCGCCCGCGCGCTGGACGAGCTGGTGGAGCGCGCCGTCGCCATGGCCCGCGTGGTGCCGGAGGATCCGTTCGCCGGCCTCGCCGATCCCGACCAACTGGCCCGCGAATGGCCGGACCTCGACATCTGCGATCCCGAGGAGCCCGCCCCGGATTCGATGATCGAGCAGGCCCGCGTCGCCGAGGAGGCCGCGCTGGCGGTGCCCGGCGTGACCAACTCGGAAGGCGCCGACGCCGGCTGGAGCCGGTCGACCGTCGCCATCGCCGCCTCCAACGGCTTCGCCGGGTCGTACAGCGTGTCGCGCCGCTCGCTCTCCGCGTCGGTGCTCGCCGGCGAGGGCACGGCGATGGAGCGCGACTACGAGTACGACAGCAAGGTCTACGGCGCCGACCTGCGCTCCGCCGCCGACATCGGTCGCGAGGCCGGCGAGAAGGCGGTGCGTCGCCTGAACCCGCGCAAGGTGAAGAGCCAGAAGGTGCCGGTGGTGCTGGATCCGCGCGTGTCGCGCGGCCTGCTCGGCCACATGACCGGCGCCATCAGCGGCCCGGCGGTGGCGCGTGGCACCAGCTTCCTGAAGGACAAGCTGAACCAGCAGATCTTCCCGGCCGGCGTCACCGTGGTGGACGACCCGTGGGTGCGCCGCGGCATGCGCTCCCGCCCCTTCGACGCCGAGGGCGTGGCGGTGCAGAAGCGCACCATCATCGAGGACGGACGGCTGACCACCTGGCTGCTCGACCTGCGCTCGGCCCGGCAGCTCGGCCTCGCCACCACCGGCCACGCGTCGCGCGGCACCTCCGGCCCGCCGGGACCGGCGCCCTCCAACATCTACCTGGCGGCCGGCGCCCGCTCGCGCGACGCCATCCTCGGCGAGATCAAGGACGGCCTCTACATCACCGAGATGATGGGCATGGGCGTCAACGGCGTGACCGGCGACTACAGCCGCGGCGCCAGCGGCTTCTGGATCGAGAACGGCCAGCTGGCCTACCCGGTCAGCGAGCTGACGGTCGCCGGCAACCTCAAGGAGATGTTCCTGAACCTGGAGGTCGCCAGCGACCTGGAGCTGCGCTACGGCATGGACGCGCCGACGGTGCGCATCGACGGCATGACCGTCGCCGGCATGTAGATCCTCAATGCCCCTCTCCCCTGAGGGAGAGGGGCATTTTCAAGGCGCCGCTACCGCACCACGTTGCGCACGACGTCGCGCACCACGCCGTGCACGGCGTCGAGGATCAGCAAGTCGGCGCCCAGCAGGATGCATTCCCAGCCGCTGCGGCAGGCGGGGACCTGCTGGATCAGTGCGGGCGGCGCCTGCTTCTTGGCGATGCCCGGCGGCAGCGGCTTGCCGCGGGCGACGTTCTTGGCGATGCCGGGCGGCAGCGGGCTGACGCCCACCGGGTTGGCGATGAAGTAGTTCTGGATCACCGTGCGGTCGCTGGTGGTGATCACGATGCCGGCGCCGCCGGCCTCGTCCTTGCCCTTGCCCGGCTTGCTGGCCTTGCCCGGCGGCCCGTCCTGGTCCGCGCCGTCCGCCCAGGGCGGACCGCCTCCCGGGCCCGCCTCGTGCGGGTTGCCGTGGCCCTTGCCGTGCCCGCCCTTCTCGGCCAGCGCCGGCCCGGCGGCCAGCGCCACCGCCAGACCCAGCGCCGCGGCGCGGTGTGCGTATCCCGTCATGTCTCCGATCCTCCGGTGAATGGCCGCGCTTGCGGTGGCGAACGCCCCGGCGGCCTTGCTTATTCCCATGATCCGAAGCTGGGGCTAGAGCGTGCGCCCCGCAACGATGGCGGCCAGCACCACCCAGCCGAACCAGCGGTTCGACTTGAACTTGGCCAGACAGTCGCCCTGGTCGTCGGGGTTCCACACCGCCACCTGCCACGCCAGCTGCAGGATGGCCAGCGTCAGCACCGCGCGGAAGCCCCAGCCCAGCCCGGCCAGCTGCCCGGCCAGCCCGATGCCCAGCAGCGCCAGCGTGTAGAAGCCGTAGATCCAGATCTTGCTCTGGTCGCCCAGGCGCAGCGCGGTGGACTTGACGCCGATGCGGGCGTCGTCCTCCTTGTCCTGGTGGGCGTAGATGGTGTCGTAGCCGAGCGTCCAGGCGATGCCGCCGGCGTACAGCGCCAGCGCCGGCCACCCCAGGTCGCCGCGCACCGCCGTCCAGCCGACCAGCGCCCCCCAGTTGAAGGCGAGGCCGAGGAACGCCTGCGGCCACCACGTGATGCGCTTCATCAGCGGGTAGGTGAACACCAGCACCAGCGACAGCACGCCCAGCCCGATGGTCGTGGCGTTGAACTGCAGCAGCACCGCCAGCCCGATCAGCAGCTGCAGCGCCAGGAAGGCCAGGGCCTGCCGCACGCTGACCTGGCCGGAGGGGATCGGCCGCGCGCGGGTGCGCTCCACCCGGGCGTCGAAGTCGCGGTCGAGGATGTCGTTGACCGTGCAGCCGGCCCCCCGCATCGTCACCGCGCCGACGGCGAACAGCACGAACAGCCACGGGTCCGGCCAGCCGTTGGAGGCCAGCGCCGCGCTCCACCAGCAGGGGAACAGCAGCAGCCACGTGCCGATCGGCCGGTCGAGCCGGGCCAGCAGCAGGTACGGGCGCACGGACGGCGGCGCCCAGCGGTCGATCCAGCCCTGGCGGATGTCGGTGAAGCCGGAGTCCGGCTGCGAGGATGAGGTGCTCATGGGACGGCCAAGGTAGCCAGCCCTGCCCTCGTGGGCAAGGCGGGCGGGCAAGGCGGGGGAAAACCCTTGCCGGTTCTCCGAGCGCCCTCGTAAGCTTTTACCGCCTCGACGCGCAGTCAGGAACGGCATGCTCAATCCGCGCCACCTCGTGTTCCTCGTCGCTGCGGCGCTGCTGCCCGTCGTGCTGTTCACGGCGCTGGTCGTCGCACACTACAGCGGGGTTGAGCGCACGCTCATCGATGAGCGGCTGCGCGCCACTGCCGCGACCGCCGCCGCCACCGTGGACCGCCAGCTCGCCCGCGAGATCGCGGCGGTGCAGACGCTCGCCACCTCGGAGTCGCTGCAGTCGGGCGACATCGCC
The DNA here is from genome assembly GCF_050789165.1 of Azospirillum sp. Lineage (NCBI taxonomy): Bacteria > Pseudomonadati > Pseudomonadota > Alphaproteobacteria > Rhodospirillales > Azospirillaceae > Azospirillum > Azospirillum sp. The sequence goes on along the minus strand of NZ_JBOZRT010000049.1, from coordinate 19,007 downwards.
GCCTTCGACCGCGCCGCGCGCCGCGCGCTGGGGGCCAGCGGCTACTGGCTGTCGGTGATCCTGACCGACGACACGCGCCAGCTGGTGAACACCCGGCTGCCGTTCGGCGCGCCGTTGCCGGTGCCGGCCTTATCCGAGGATCTGCGGGTGGTTCTGAACAGCGGCCGCACCATCGTCAGCGGGCTGTTGCGGCTGCCGGAGCGGATCGCGGAGCCGGTAATCTCCATCCGCGCGCCGGTCAGCGTCGCCGGGCAGGTCCGCCACACGCTGGTGGTGACGCTGCCGGCCTGGACGTTCCACACCGTGCTGGGCGAGCATCCGACCATGCCCGGCGGCCGGCTGTTGCTGCTCGACCGCGACAACCGGGTGATCGCCCGCACGCTGTCGCGCGACCAGTACGACCCGGCTGTCGGCAGCCATCCCACGCCCTCCCAGTTCGCCGGGGTTTCCCAGGGGCCGTCCGGCAGCTTCGAGGCCGATGCGCTCGACGGCACGCCGGTGTTCGGCGTCTACGCCACCGCGCCGCTGTCCGGCTGGAAGGTGCTGGTCGGCACGCCGCGCTCCGCCATCCAGGAGATCCTGCGGCAGGCCCAATGGGCGCTGTACGGCGGCGGCGCGCTGGCGCTGGCGCTGGCCGTGGTTCTCGCGCAGGCGATGATCCGCTCCTTCACCCGCCGCCAGCTGGCCGAGCGGCGGCTCGCCGACCTCCAGGCCGAGAAGGCGACCGAGCGCCGGCTCGGCGACATCGCCGCCAACTTCCCCGGCGTGATCTTCCGCCGCGTCCTGCGCCCCGACGGGACGGTCGCCTACCCGTACCTCAGCGACGCGGCCGAGCGGGCGCTGGGGCTGGAGCCCGGCACGGTGCGAAGCGGACTTGTCGACACCGACGCGGTGCTCGCCCGGATGACACCGGAGACCGCGGAGCGCTGGACAGAGGCGATGGCCCGCACCGCCCGCACGCTGGAGCCCATGCGCCTGGAGGGCGAGCTGCACGACGCCGACGGCGCTCTGCGCCGGCTGCGCACGCACGCCACCACCACCCGCCTGCCGGACGGCACCGTGGTGTGGGACGGCGTGGTGCTCGACGTCACCGACCTGCACGAGGCGGAGCGGGCCAAGCGCGAGCACGCCGAGCGGCTGGACTTCGCGCTCGACTGCGCCAACGCCGGGCTGTGGGACTGGGACGTGACCACCGGTCGCATTACCTGGTCGAACAGCGAGTGGCGGCTGTTCGGCTATCCCGCCCCCGAGGGGGAACCGACGCGCGAGCATCTGGAGCGCCGCCTGCACCCTGAAGACCGCGAGCGCTTCTGGACCGAGACGAAGGCCTCGGTGGCGGCGGTGGTGCCCTTCGCCAGCGAGTTCCGCGTCGTCGATCCCAACGGGCAGGTGCGCTGGCTGGCCGCCATCGGCCGGACCTTCGCCGACTCCTCTGGGCGGACGGTGCGGATGACCGGCCTTAACCTCGACGTCACCGACCGCCACGCCATCGAGGACGCGCTGCGGGACGCCAAGGACGAGGCGGAGCGCGCCAACGTCAGCAAGTCGAAGTTCCTGGCCGCCGCCAGCCACGACCTGCGCCAGCCGGTGCAGTCGCTGCTGTTCTTCGTCCACGTGCTGGGCGAGCGTCTGGCCGGGCACGAGGCGCAGCCGCTGGTCGGCACCATGCACCAGGCGCTGGACGCGCTGAAGGGCCTGCTCGACGGCATCCTCGACCTGTCGAAGCTGGACGCCGGGGTGATCGCGCCGCGGGCGGCGCCGTTCGCGGTCGGCCCGCTGCTGGAGCGGCTGGAGGCCGAGTATGCGCCGCGCTTCGCCGCCAAGCGGCTCGACCTGACGGTGGTGCCCTGTGCGCTGAGCGTGGACAGCGACGCGACGCTGCTCGGCCGCATCCTCGGCAACCTGCTGGAGAACGCGCTGAAGTACACCGAGCGCGGCGGCGTGCTGGTCGGTGCGCGGCGGCGCGGCGGCGTGCTGCGGGTGGAGGTGTGGGACACCGGCATCGGCATCCCGCCGGAACGGCTGGACGACATCTTCGACGAGTTCGTGCAGGTGGACAACCCGGCGCGCGACCGCATGCAGGGGCTCGGCCTCGGCCTCGCCATCGTCAGGCGGCTGGCCCGGCTGCTCGGCCACCGGCTGGAGGTGCGCTCGCGGCCCGGGCACGGCTCGGTCTTCGCGGTGGAAGTGCCGCTGAGCGCCACCGTGCCGCGCGCCGTGCCGCCGCCGCCGCCCTCCGCCGAGACCGCCTCCGGCGCCCTGGCCGTGATCATCGACGACGACGCGATCGTTCTGCAGGGGCTGCGCGCGATGCTGGAAACCTGGGACTGCGCGGTGATCGACGCACCCGACGCCGACACCGCGCTGCGCCGCGCCGAGGCGTACGGCCGCCGCCCGGACGTGGTGATCGCCGACTTCCGCCTGCGCGAGGGCCACACCGGCGTGGAGGCCATCGCCGCGCTGCGCCGGGTGTTCGGGGCGGAGCTTCCGGCCATCCTGCTGACCGGCGACACCGCCCCGGCGCTCCGGGCGGAGGCCACCGGCCGCGGCCTCGTCACGCTGCACAAGCCGGTGCCGCCGGCCGAGCTGCATCGCCTGCTCTGCGACCTCCTCAGGACGCCGCCGGTGCCGGCCGGGCGCGCATAGGACATGGGAATGACGGAACGGAAGCCGCTGCCGCGCGGCGTGTGGGCGCTTGGGCTGGTCAGCTTGCTGATGGACCTCTCGTCGGAGATGATCCACAGCCTGCTGCCGGTCTTCCTCGTCACCGTGCTGGGCGCCAGCGCCCTGTCGGTGGGCATCATCGAGGGAGTCGCCGAGGCGACGTCCTCCATCGTCAAGCTGTTCTCCGGCACGCTCAGCGACCGCATCGGCCGGCGCAAGCCGCTGGCGCTGCTCGGCTACGGCATGGCGGCGGTCACCAAGCCGCTGTTCCCGCTGGCCTCCTCCGTCGCCATGGTGCTGGCGGCGCGATTCGTCGACCGGGTGGGGAAGGGCATCCGCGGCGCCCCGCGCGACGCCCTGGTCGCCGACCTCACCCCGCCGGAGCAGCGCGGTGCCGCCTACGGCCTGCGGCAGGCGCTCGACACGGTGGGCGCGGTGCTGGGTCCGCTGGCGGCGATGGCGCTGATGGCGCTGTCGTCGGACGACGTGCGGCTGGTGTTCTGGGTGGCGGCGCTGCCCGCCGTTCTGTGCGTGGTGGTGCTGGCGCTGGGCGTGCGCGAGCCGCCGGGCATTCCCAAGGCGCGGGCCCTCCACCCGATCTGGACGCGCGCGGGGCTGGCCGGGCTGGGCCGGCCGTTCTGGGCGCTGGTCGCGGTGGCGGTGGTGATGACGCTGGCGCGCTTTTCCGAGGCGTTCCTGGTGCTGCGCGCGCAGGACGTGGGACTGGCGTTGGCGCTGGTGCCGGCGGTGATGGTGGCGATGAACGTCACCTACACGGTGACCGCCTACCCGGTGGGCGCGCTGTCCGACCGCATCGGCCGGCACGGGCTGCTGCTCGCCGGATTCGCCGTGCTGATCCTCAGCGACGCGGCGCTGGCGCTGGCCGACGGGCCGCTGCTGGTGGTCATCGGGGCGGCGCTGTGGGGCGTGCACATGGGGATGACGCAGGGCCTGCTCGCCGCCTTGGTCGCCGACGGCGCCCCGACCGACCGCCGCGGCACGGCGTTCGGCGTGTTCAATCTGGTGACCGGGCTGGCCCTGCTGGCCGCCAGCGTGCTGGCCGGCGCGTTGTGGAGCGCGATCGGCCCGGCGGCGACGTTCTGGGCCGGCGCCGGATTCTCGGCCGCCGCGCTGTTGGGGCTGTTGCTGGTGCGGCGGGGTTTTCCCCTATAATCCGGCACCCGTTGCCCGAGGATCCACGATGACTGACGCACCCCGCACCCGCCTGCATGTCGACTCCCCCCTGGCCGAGGGGCAGGCGGTCGGGCTCGACCACGAGCGGGCGCACTACCTGCGCCACGTGCTGCGCCTCGACAAGGGGGCCGCCATCTCCGTGTTCAACGGCAAGGACGGCGAGTGGCTGGCGGTCATCGACGGCTTCGGCAAGGGCTGGTGCTCGCTCACCGTGACCACGCAGCGCCGGCCGCAGCAGGACGGCCCCGACGTCTGGCTGCTGTTCGCCCCCATCAAGCGCGGCCGCATCGACACCGTGGCGGAGAAGGCGAGCGAGCTGGGCGCCGCGCGCATCTGGCCGGTGTTCACCCGCCACACCGACCCGCACCGCGTCAACCTCGACCGCCTGCGCGCCAACGCGGTGGAGGCGGCCGAGCAGTGCGAGCGCCTGACCGTGCCCGACCTGCCCGACCCGGTGGCGCTCGACAAGGCGCTGGCGGCGTGGCCGGAGGGGCGCGTGCTGTTCCTCTGCCGCGAGAGCGGCGCGGCGCAGCCCATCGCCGAGGCGGTGCGGGCGCACGCCGGCCGGCCGGCCGCCTTCCTGGTCGGGCCGGAGGGCGGCTTTGCGAAGGCGGAACTTGACGATCTTGGTAAACTACCCTTTGTTGTCCCTGTCGGTTTGGGGCCTCGGGTCCTGCGGGCCGACACGGCGGCGTTCGCCGCGCTCGCCTGCTGGCAGGCCCTTGCGGGCGACTGGACGGCGGGCGGCGCGGACGCGCGGCCGCCTTTCCGTTCTTATTGAGATTTTGCCGGAGCCCCCATGTCCGCACCCCCGAAGACGCGCGGCGAGCCGATCACCGACCGGCGCCAACTGGTGGCGTACCTGGAGTCCGGCAACAAGCCGGAGTCCAGCTGGCGCATCGGCACCGAGCACGAGAAGTTCGCCTACCGCCTGTCCGACCTGAAGCCGCTGCCCTACGAGGGGCCGGACGGCATCCGCGAGGTGTTGACGCGGTTGCAGCGCTACGGCTGGCAGCCGGTGGAGGAGAACGGAAACATCATCGCGCTGACCCAGGACGACGGCGCCAACATCACGCTGGAACCGGGCGGGCAGTTCGAACTGTCCGGCGCCGCGGTGGAGACGCTGCACCAGACCTGCGCCGAGGTGCACAACCACCTGCGCCAGGTGAAGGAGATCGGGGCGGAACTGGGCACCGGCATGGTCGGCCTGGGCTTCCAGCCGAAGTGGCGGCGCGACGAGATCCCGTGGATGCCCAAGGGCCGCTACCGCATCATGCGCGAGTACATGCCCAAGCGCGGCTCCCTCGGCATCGACATGATGACGCGGACCTGCACGGTGCAGGTCAACCTGGACTTCGCGTCGGAAGCCGACATGGTGAAGAAGTTCCGGGTGTCGCTGGCCCTCCAGCCGATCGCCACGGCGCTGTTCGCCAACTCGCCCTTCACCGAGGGCAAGCCGAACGGCTTCCAGTCGTACCGCAGCCATATCTGGACCGACACCGACCCCGACCGAACCGGCGACCTGCCGTTCGTCTTCGAGGACGGCTTCGGGTTCGAGCGGTACGTCGACTACCTGCTCGACGTGCCCATGTACTTCGTGTACCGCGACGGCACGTACATCGACGCGTCCGGCCAGTCGTTCCGCGACTTCATGGCCGGCCGGCTGCCGGCGCTGCCCGGCGAGACGCCGCTGATCACCGACTTCGCCGACCACCTGACCACCTCGTTCCCCGAGGTGCGGCTGAAGAAGTACCTGGAGATGCGCGGCGCTGACGGCGGCCCGTGGCGCCGGCTGTGCGCGCTGCCGGCGCTGTGGGTCGGCCTGCTGTACGACGGCACGGCGCTCGACGCCGCCTGGGACCTCGTCAAGGACTGGACCACCGAGGAGCGCGCCCATCTGCGCGCCGAGGTGCCGCGCCACGCGCTGCGCACGCCGTTCCGCGACGACACGGTGCGCGAGGTGGCGCTGAAGGTGCTGGAGATCGCCCACGCCGGGCTCGTCGCGCGGCGGCGCAACGACAACTGGGGCGACGACGAGGCGCACTTCCTCGACACCCTGTTCGCCATCGCCGAATCGGGCCAGACGCCGGCCGACGAACTGCTCGCCAAGTTCCACGGCGCCTGGGGCGGCAGCGTCGATCCGGTGTTCAAGGAGTACGCGTACTGAGCGTTCGGGCTCTTCCCCGGTCGGGCTGAGCGCCTTTTGCCGTCATCCCCGCGAAGGCGCACGCCTGTCCGGAGAAAGGCGCGTGTTTGTCTTCCTGTCCCTTTCGCAACCGTCATCCCCGCGAAAGCGGGGATCCAGAGAGTCAGCCAAGCCATTGATCTGACAAGGCCTCCTGGATCTCCGTCTGCGCGGGGGTGACGGAAGAGGGGTGCATGAAGGCAACGGGCCAATGATCACAGGCCGACCGGCCGATTGGTCTGGACGGCCCGAAATTGCCCGATCATCGTGAATGGGCGAGCAGTTTGCTCGGACAACCATTTGCGGGAGAAGCGTATGCGTGGACTTGTCTCTGGTATCCTGGGGGCGGGCACCCTGGGTGCGGTCGCCCTCATGCTGTCCGCCCCGGTACAGGCACAGTCCACGGTCGGCGTCTGGACGGTCGAACTCGGCAAGAAGTGCGCCATCACCCAGACCTGGAAGGGCGACAACAAGAACACCATCGGCATCATGATCTCCTACCTGGCCAAGGGGCAGGGGTTGCTGCTGGCGTTCTTCGACACCGACACGGCCTACAAGGACAAGGAGGAGTTCAAGGTCCTCCTTGAGGTCGATAAGCGCTGGAAGGCGAAGGTGGACGGCTTCGCCGCCGACAAGAACACCGCCGCCGTGGTGCTGCAGGCCAACTCCGACTCCGTGCGCTCCCTGATGGAAGGCAAGGAGCTGTACATGGAAGTGCCGGACAAGCCGGACAATTATTCCGGCACCTATTCGCTGGACGACACCCGCAAGGCCATCGGCGCCCTCGACTCCTGCCGCGCCCAGGCGGACTGATCCCAAGGCCGGGCATCACGCCCCGTCCACCTCCAGCGCCGCGCCCTGGACCACCCGGACCAGGTGTTCGGCCATCCGGATGCTCAGCGCGACCGTGGTGAAGGTGGGCGGGGCGGTGCCCTCGGTCGGGAAGACCGAGTTGCCGGCGACGTAGAGGTTCGCCAACTCGTGCACGCGCCCGTCCGGGTCCACCACGCCGTCGCGTGGCGAAGCACTCATGCGCGTGGTGCCGCAGTGGTGGTTGCCCCAGTGGTCGAAGCGCGACCAGCGGTCCTCGCGCTCGTCCATCGTCACGCGCACCCGCCCGATGCCCAGCCGCTCCAGATCCTCGCCCAGCAGCTCGACGGCGCGGCGGACGCTGTGGCGGTCGAGCGCGCTGGTCCGCCAGTGCAGATCGACGCGGCGCAGGCCCAGCGCGTCCACGTCGCGGGTCAGCGTCACCCGGCTGTCGGGGGTCGGGGCCTGCTCGACCTCCGCCTTGATCAACCAGCGCCTGGGGTCGCGGTCGATGCCGAACAGCTTGCGCAGGCGGTTCTCGGTCAGGCAGTCCAGATCGCGCGCGATGTTGCGCAGGTGATAGCCGACGTCGCTGACCATGTCGCCGCCGCCCCGGAACGCGTGCCGCAGCCCGTCGCGCAGCACCACCCAGGACCGGCCGCCGCGCGAGTACGCCTTGCTGAACGGCTCCAGGCTGAAATGGGTGTTGAGCAGGCCTTCCCGCCGCGCCAGATCCGGCGCCATCCGCAGCGAACCCTCGATGCAGGGGCCGCCGCCGGCGAGGGCGTGCCGGCTGTAGAACCACAGCGCCGCATCGGGCCCGCTCGGCTCGATCAGGCCGGGCCAGGAGACGCGGTGCTCCATGAACCAGCGCCCGACATGGCCGTGCCCGTTGCCCAGCCCGGCCGGCCGCACCCGGTCGGCGTTGAGCAGCAGCCGCGCGTTCTCGACGCCGCCGCAGGCCAGCACGAAGACGCGGGCGCGCACCCGCAGCCGCCGGCCGCCGGTCGTGACCGCGGCGACCTCGCGCACCACGTCGTCATGCGCGCCGACCACGATGTCGACGACGCTGGTGTCGAGGTGGCAGCGGACATTCCCCGAGCGCGCCAGCGCGTCGCGGTGCGCCTCGCCGAAGCGGGTGGGGAGGACCTGCGTGACGCCGGTACGGAAGCGGTCCGGCGGCAGCGGCAGCAGCGGACCCCCGTCCTCCGCCGCCCACGGCTCGGGGTCGAATCCGGCGTTCGGCAGGCCGATCCGCGCCGCGGCGCGGGCGTAGTAGGGGCGCAGGTCGCGTTCGCCGATCGGCCAGCCGCTGTCGGGAATCCAGTCGCGCCGTTCGAAGTCCAGCGGGTCGAGCGGCCGGCACAGCCCGGCCCAGCGGTTGGTCGATCCGCCGAGGAAGCGCAGCCGGCTCACCGTCGGCGGCGGCAGCATGAGGCCGGAGCAGGTGCCGGCGTAGTGGCTCTGCACCCGCCGCGAGAAGGTGCGGTTGCCGGCTTCGAGGAGGGCGACGCGCAGCGGCGTGCCGTCGAATTCGAGCGCGAGGGTGATTCCGGCGGCGCCGGCGCCGACGATGCAGACGTCCGTGTCGATCACGGCTCCGCTGGGAAGTGTGTCTCCCTCGATGAGCATGGCGCCCGGCTCGTGCGATCCCCCTGCGACGATATGGGGGACACGCCGTGGCTGCCAACGCGGCCTCCACGTTTGTGCCGGGCGTCATAGCCTCCTAGAACTGCCGCAGCAATCTATCGATGTACTCCCTCTCGAACTGCGGGCGGGTGTACTGCTGCGAGCGGCGGCGCAGCTCGTCGAGGATCTCGCGGGAGCGCTGGAGGTCGGCCTTCTCCGGGATCTTGGTGCCGTCCTGGCCCATGCTGTAGCCGCCCTCGCGCCCGCGGTTCAGCGGGTCGCGGTTGCGGCCGGCGCGCTGCTGCTGTTGCTGGCCCGGCTGCATGCCGGGCTGCATGCCCATCATCTGCTGCATCATCTGCTCGGCGAAGCTCTGCAGGCCCTGTTGCAGCTCGTCCATCGCCTGCCCCTGCGAGGGCAGGGCGGCATCCGGCTGGCCCTGCTGGAGCGCTTGGCCGGCGTCGCGCATGGCGCGCTCGGCACGGCCGAGGGGGCGGGGGATCTCGCCGCCCATCTCGCCCATGCGGCGCATGATCTCGCCGAGCTGGCGGCGCAGCGCCTCCTGCTGCTCCGACTGGCGCTGCATGGTCGGGCTGCCCTGGCCCTGCTGCCCCTGTCCCTGGCCGCGCTGCCCCTGGCTGCGGCCGCGCGGGCTCTGCTGGCCGGGCTGCTGCATGCCCTGCTGCCCTTGCTGGCCTTGCTGCCCCTGCTGCGACTGCTGGAAGGTCTGGTCCATCAGCTGCTGCTGCTGCTGGGACAGTTCCTGCAGCTGCCGCATCATCTCCCACGCCTGGTTCTGGCCCTGCTGGCCCTGCTGCGCCATGGTGCCGGCGCGCATGTTCTCCAGCATCTGCTGAAGCTGCGAGAGCATCTGGCGGGCGGCGTCGCGGGCGCCGGTCTCCGCCATCTGCCGCATCTGGTCCAGCATCTGCTGGAGGTCGTTGCGGTCCATCATGCGGTTGGCCAGCTCCGGCGGGATCTCCGGGATTTGCTCGCCGCGCTCCAGCGCCTGGCGCAGCTGCTCCTCCATGGCCTCCATGAACTTGTCCATGGCCTGCTGGAGTTCGTCCATCAGCCGCTTCAGCTCCTCGTCGGAGGCGTTGCGGTCCAGCGCCTCGGCCAGCCGGCGCTCGGCGTCGCGCAGGTCGCGCTCGGCCAGCGACAGGCCGCCGTCCTCGATGCGCAATGCGGTCTCCCACAGCAGGCTCTGCACCTCGGGGATCGCCTCGTTGGACTGGTCGAGCATCAGCCGGGCCAGAGCCGCGCGCAGCGCCATGAACACGACGATGTCGTGGCTGTAGGCGCCCGGCCGGGCGGAGATCTCGGCCAGCGCGCGGGCGGCGTCGGGGCGGGCCTCGGGGTTCAGGGTGAGCTTCTTGCGCTCCTCGATGATGGCGCGGGCGACCGGGTGGTTAAACGGCCGCTCCGGCAGGATCATCGAGAACTCCTCGCTCCTGCCGGTCTGGCCGGCGCCGTCGGTGGCGGCGAGCTGGACGGTCACCGGCAGCCCGGCCCAGGGGTGCGCGGTCAGGTCGTGGAAGCCGGCGTTGCGCGCCTCCTTGGGCCGCACGCCGGGCAGGGCCAGCGGCAGGTCGACCGGCGTGCGGTCGAGGTTCGGCGCGGTGCCTTCCGGCGTGGCGAGGCGCACCGTGGCGTTGGCGGCGGTGACGCCGTAGTCGTCGTGCGCCACGTACTCGATGCGCAGCGCGCCGCGCTCGCTCTTGGCCGGCGGGCTGGCGTAGTCGATGGTCGGCGGGGTGTCGGGGATCACCTGGATCGGCCAGGAGCCCAGCGTGCCGCCGCCTTGGGTGACGGCGATGCGGGTGCCGGACTCGACCGGGCGCTGGATCTGGAAGGTGGAGGCGTCCACCGCGTCGAACGGCGCCGCGCTTCCGCCGACCTCCAGCTTCGGAGCGCTCCCGCCGCCGCTGACGCGGGCGAGGACGACGCTGCCCTTGGGCACCGCCACCGCGGCCGGCGCGTGCGTCTTGTCCGCGGGCGCCTTGTCCGTCGGCGCCTTCTGGGCGGCGGTCTTCAGGAAGATCGGGGCGAGGCCGGTGTATTCCGGCGGGTTGATCCACAGGTCGAGCGTCGCGGCGGCGGTCGCCGCGCCGGGGGCGAACTGCGGCGACAGCGCGGCGGCGAGGCGCGGGCGCCAGTCGCCCCAGGCGCCGAGGCCCGCGACGATCAGCAGCAGCGCCACCGCGACGCGCAGCGCGTGCGGGTCGCGGGAGATGACGTCGGGGGCGGGGAAGGACACGCGCAGCCGCCGCACGCTGTCGCGCATGCGCTGCTGGTGCAGGTCCCACAGCGCCTGTGCCGTGGCGTCGCCGCCGGCCGGGCGGTCGCGCAGGACGTGCAGTGGGCGGTGCGGCAGCCCGGTGTCGCGCTCCAGCCGGCGGCGGGCGGCGGCGGTGTCGGGCAGCGCGAAGCCGCGGAAGCCGCGCCACAGGCTGAGAGCGAACGCCGCGACCAGCAGCACCAGGACCAGGGTGTGCAGCCAGCCCGGCAGCATCGGCAGCAGGTTGAACAGCGCCAGCACGAGGAAGGCGCCGACCAGCGCCACCGGCGCCCACAGCGCCGGCCACAGCCGTTCCCACAGCAGCGCGGCGCGCGCCTGGAGGAGACGAAAGGCCGGCTCCGGCCCGCGGGTCGTCTGGGTCTCTCGCTCGGTCATGCCGCACTCCGCTGCCGTCGCCCCGGCCGGGCACCGTCGGCGTGGCCGGGTCTCGTCAGGATATAGGCTGCCCCGCGGCGGTTTCCGCCGGAAGATTCGCCAGCCATTCACCGAACCACTTGTCCATGACCAAAATATGGCCGCACAGCCAGATCGCCACGTAGCCGTGCAGGAATTGGACGTCCTCGTCCGACGGCTCCGGCCCGGCGGCGGTGCTGCGCACGTAGTCGGCGAAGGCGTCGTGCGCGCGCTTGTGCTTGGCGTAGTCGGGGTAGGCGCACCGGCGCATGATCGCCTCTTCCCGCCGGAAGTGCGTCTCGGAATAGTCCACCAGCTCGGAAAGGACCTGCCCGATCAGCGCGCGGCTCTCGCCGGCCTTGATGGCGTCGCTGAAGCGGTTGTAGAGCGCGAACAGCCGCTGGTGGTCCCCATCCACCGGGCCGAGCCCAATGGAGTAGGCGAGGTCCCATTCCATGCGCGCCGCTCCCCCGTGGTCGTGCGGGAATTATGCATGAATCGCGGGGTTTGGCAGCGGGAGATTGCTGGAGGCTTTCGCATCGAGCCCCCCTCCTGACCTCCCCCCATCTTCGACGGGGGGAGGAACTCCACCGCCAGCCTTGGAAGCCCTCCCCCGCGACGTGGGGGAGGGTTGGGAGGGGGGCGGCGCAGGAACCTTGCCTACGTCCCCAGCCACTCCGGCACGCGGTCCATCCCCAGCAGGTCCTCGATCTTCGGACGCGGCCGGATGACGGCGAAGGCGTCGCCGTTCACCAGCACCTCGGGGGCCAGCGGGCGGGTGTTGTACGTCGACGCCATCACCGCCCCGTACGCCCCGGCCGAGCAGAAGGCGACCAGGTCGTCGGCGGCCAGCGGCGGCAGCGGGCGCTGCAGCGCGAAGGTGTCGCCGCTCTCGCACACCGGGCCGACGACGTCCACCGTCACCGGCTCGACGTCCGGGGCGGGCTCCGCCACTGGCTTGATGGCGTGGTAGGCGTCGTACAGCGACGGGCGGATCAGGTCGTTCATCGCCGCGTCGACGATCAGGAAGCGGCGTGCCAGCCCGTGCTTCAGGTACACCACCTTCGACACCAGGATGCCGGCGTTGCCGACCAGCGCGCGGCCGGGCTCCAGCGTCACGTGGCAGCCGAGGTTGCCGGTGATCGAGCGCACCATGCCGGCGTACTCGTTCAGGTCGGGCGGCGTCTCGTCGCGGTAGCGGATGCCGATGCCGCCGCCGAGGTCGAGGCGCTGGATGTCGATGCCGTCGGCGCGCAGCGCGTGCAGCAGCTCCACCACCCGCTCGAACGCGGCGCGGAAGGGGGCGAGGTCGGTCAGCTGGGAGCCGATGTGCACCGCGATGCCCAGCGGCCTGATGCCCGGCAGCGCCGCCGCCCGGGCGTACACCTCGCGGGCGTGGTCCCAGTCGATGCCGAACTTGTTTTCCTTCTTGCCGGTGGCGATCTTGGCGTGCGTCTTGGCGTCCACGTCCGGATTGACGCGGATGGCGATCGGCGCCTCGACGCCCAGCGACGACGCGACCTCGCTCAGCGCCTCCAGCTCCGGCACGGATTCGACGTTGAGCTGGTAGATGCCGGCCTCCAGCGCGGCGCGCATCTCGTCCCTGGTCTTGCCGACGCCGGAGAAGACGATGCGGTTCGCCGGCACCCCGGCGGCCAGCGCGCGGCGCATCTCGCCCTCCGACACCACGTCGGCGCCGGCGCCCTGCTGCGCCAGCGTGCGCACCACGGCGAGGTTGGAGTTGGCCTTCAGCGCGTAGCAGACGCCGGCGTCCTGCCCCTCGAACGCGCCCGCGTAGGCGCGGTAGTTGGCGACCAGCGCCGCCGTCGAATAGCAGTAGAACGGCGTGCCGACCTCCGCCGCGATGGCCTGGAGCGAGACGCCTTCGGCGTGCAGCACGCCATTCTTGTAGATGAACGGGTTCATGGGAACTTCAGGCCGGAGGAGGGCTGGCCCGGCTTCGGGTCCAGATTGGGATTCGGGTAGGTCTGCGGGAACGGCTGCGCCCGCTCCACGTCCGGGGAGTCGACGCTCCTCGGCTTCTTGCCGCAGCCGGCGAGCGCCAGGGCCGCGGCCACGGCGAGAGTCAGGCCGATACGGCGGCTCACAGGAAGCGCTCCCGGGCCGCCTTGACGGCTTCCTTGACGCGGGTGGGAGCGGTGCCGCCGAAGCTCTGGCGGCTGGCGACGGACGCTTCGACGGTGAGCACCTGGAACACCTCTTGCGCGATGCGCGGCTCGATGGACTGCAGGTCGGCCAGCGACAGCTCGGCCAGCTTGACGCCCTTGTCCTCGGCCAGCTTGACGGCGCGGCCGGTGACGTGGTGCGCCTCGCGGAACGGCATGCCCAGCACCCGCACCAGCCAGTCGGCGAGGTCGGTGGCGGTGAGGAAGCCGCGCTCCGCCGCCTCGCGCATCGCCTTGGGGTTCGGGGTCATGTCGCGCACCATGCCCTCCATGGCGGCGACGCAGAGCGCCAGGGTGTCGTCGGTCTCGAAGACCGGCACCTTGTCCTCCTGCATGTCCTTGGAGTAGGCGAGCGGCAGGCCCTTCATCACCATCAGCAGGCCGTTCAGCGCCCCGACCACGCGGCCGGCCTTGGCGCGCACCAGTTCGGCGGCGTCGGGGTTCTTCTTCTGCGGCATGATGGAGGAGCCGGTGGTGAAGGCGTCCGACAGCCGGATGAAGCGGAACTGATCGGAGCACCACAGCACGATCTCCTCCGCGAAGCGGGTGAGGTGCACGGCGCAGATCGAGGCGGCGGCCAGGTATTCCAGCGCGAAGTCGCGGTCGGACACGCCGTCCAGCGAGTTGGCGGTGGGGCGGTTGAAGCCCAGCGCCTCGGCCGTCATGTGGCGGTCGAGCGGGAAGGGCGTGCCGGCCAGCGCGGCGGAGCCCAGCGGGCACTCGTTCAGCCGGGCGCGGGCGTCGCGGAAGCGGCCGCGGTCGCGGCCCAGCATCTCGACATAGGCCAGCAGATGGTGGCCGAAGGTCACCGGCTGCGCCGCCTGGAGGTGGGTGAAGCCGGGCATCACCGTGTCGGTGTGCTGCTCGGCCAGGTCGATCAGCGCCGCCTGCAGCGCGGTGAGGCCGGCGTCCATGCGGTCCATGGCGTCGCGCACCCACAGCTTGAAGTCGGTCGCCACCTGGTCGTTGCGCGAGCGGCCGGTGTGCAGACGCTTGGCCGGCTCGCCGATCAGTTCGGCCAGCCGCGCCTCGACGTTCATGTGGATATCCTCCAGCTCCGTCTTGAAGACGAAGGCGCCGGAGTCGATCTCTTGCTTCACGCGGTCGAGGCCGTCGCGGATCGCGTCGGCGTCGGCCTGCGTGATGATGCCCTGCTTCGCCAGCATGGCGGCGTGCGCCTTCGAGCCGGCGATGTCCTGGTCGGCGAGGCGCTTGTCGAAATCGATGGAGACGTTGATCTTCTCCATGATCGCGGCCGGGCCGCGGGCGAAGCGGCCGCCCCACATCTGGCTGGCGGAGGGGGCGGGAGTGTTGGGGCGTTCGGCGCTCATGGACAGGGACGTTCGGCTGATGGGGGCGAGGACGGTAGTTATGCGGACTTTCGTGGCGGTCGCAATGGTTTGTGTGGTCCTCGGCGTCGCGGCGTGGGCAGGGCTGGGCCGCGCCGGCGTGCGCGGGCCGGAGGTGATCGTCCTCGGGGCCGATCAGCCGGCGACGAAAACCGCGGGAATCGACCGCTTCAAGGGCGGCGAGGCCAAGCCGATCAAGCCCTTCGCCTTCGTGGACGGGCAGGGCCGCAAGGTCGAGCTGGCCGACTTCGCCGGGCGCACGGTGCTGCTCAACCTGTGGGCGACGTGGTGCGCGCCGTGCGTGAAGGAGATGCCGTCTCTCGATCGCCTGCAGGCGGCGCTGGGCGGGCGTGACTTCCAGGTGGTGGCGCTGTCGGTGGACCGCGGCGGGCGCGACACGGTGGAGCCGTTCCTGAAGAAGCTCGGCATCAAGAACCTGGAGCCGTATTTCGACCAGCCGAGCGCCTCGATGACCGCGCTGGGGCCGCGCGGCCTGCCGACGACGCTGCTGGTCGGCCCGGACGGCCAGGAACTGGGCCGCGTCGAGGGCGACGTGGAATGGGACTCGCCGGAGGTCGTCGCCTTCCTGCGCAAGCAGATCGGCGGCAGCCGCGGGCCGGCGCGGGGCAACGGAATGGTGCGGACGGGCGGGTGACGACCTCGCGCCGGACCCCCACCCAACCCTCCCCCACGGCGCGGGGGAGGGCCTTTTGCTCCTTCCCCCGCGCAGTGGGGGAAGGCCGGGATGGGGGCCCGGTGTTGCGCCGCGGTCAAGGAAACAAAGGCAAGTCTTTATAAGATGCGCGCTGCCACCGCACGGCTTTGCTGCCGGATGCGGTCACGGTCGATCCGCCAAGCTTTCTCCGTCGCCTGGGTGCGACGTCGCGCCCCGTGGACTCTCCGGCGGGTAGGATATTCAATCCCAAGAGGAATATCGTTCCGGCTATAAACGACTCAGTCGATCGTGCCGTGACTTGCGCTCGCCATTCTGGCTGCTGCCGTCCCGACCTGTAAGGAATACGAGAGTATGAGCGACGTCACCCCCAAGATGCAGCTCCACCACGACGCCATCGCGTGTCTGGAGAAGGCGATCATCCATCACCGCAAGGCGATCAAGTACAAGACGCCGGACCCGGAGAAGGGCAAGGAGCGCGACAACAACCACGCCGCGCACCACGCCGGAATCGCGCTGGCGCACACGCTGCGGGCGCTGGAGAAGTCGCACGAGGCCGAGAAGATCGAGGCCGACGAGTACGATCGCTCCCAGGAGAAGTGAGGGGATTTCTCCCTCCCCACGCCCTGCGGGGGGAGGGAGAAAAGCGCGTTATCCCTTGCGCTTGCTGCCGGCGAGCTGGATGAAGTTGTCGTAGGGCAGCTCGGCGACGCGCCACCACAGCTGCGCCTCCTCCAGGAAGCTCTTCCAGCTCTCGTACACCGTCTTGAACTGGGCGTTCTTGGCGGCGATCTCGTCGTACAGCTCGAAGGCGTGCTTGTGGCCGGCCTCCATGATGTCGCGCGAGAAGGTGCGCAGCTGCGCACCCTTGCCGACCAGTCGCTTCAGCGCGCGGGCGTTCTCCGCGTCGTAGCGCGCGGTCATGGCGCCGTTGGCCTCGGCGCAGGCCAGTTCCAGGATCGACTGGTAGGCCTTCGGCAGCTTCTCCCACTCGCCCATGTTGACGTAGAGCGAGACCTGCGGCCCGCCCTCCCACCAGCCGGGGGAGTAGTAGTACTTGGCCACCTGCACGAAGCCGAGCTTCTCGTCGTCGTACGGGCCGACGAACTCGGTGGCGTCGATGGTGCCCTTCTCAAGGGCGGGGTAGACGTCGGCGCCGGCGATCTGCGACGGGGTGACGCCCATCTTCGTCATGATCTGGCCGGTGATGCCGGCGATTCGCATCTTCAGGCCCTGCAGGTCGGCCAGCGACTTGACCTCCTTGCGGAACCAGCCGCCCATCTGCACGCCGGTGTTGCCGGCCGGGAACTGGATGATGTTGATCGCCTTGAAGACGTCGCGCATCACCTCGCGCCCGCCGCCGTACTGGAACCAGGCGTTCTGCTGGCGCGCGTTCGGGCCGAAGGGGACCGCGGTGTCGAAGGCGTACACCGGGTCCTTGCCGACGTAGTAGTAGCCGCAGGTGTGCCCGCACTGCACGGTGCCGTTCTGCACCGCGTCCATGACCTGCAGCGGCGGCACGATCTCGCCCGAGGCGAAGGGGCGGATCTGGAACTTGCCGTCGGTCGCCTCGGCCACGCGCTTGGCGATCAGCTCCGAGGTGCCGAACAGGACGTCGGTGCTCTTGGGGAAGCTGGACGCGAGGCGCCACTGGATGGCCGGCTGCGTCTGTGCGATGGCCGGGGCGGCGACGCCCATGACACCGGTGGCGGCACCGGTGGCGGCGAGCCCGGCTCCGGTCGCCTTCAAAAGATCCCTACGCCTCATGGGGCACCTTCCTGATGGTTTGTTGTAATTGTTGCGTGCCGTGAAGCTAACGGGACTTATCCGGAACAGGAAGCCACGCGCAGGCATGGCAGGGTTTCGTCAGCGCGGCGGCTGCTCGGCCGACTGCTGCGGATCCTGGGCTTGGTCCTGCGTGCGGGCGATGGCGGCGGTGGCGTCCACCACCGTGCGCAGATGGTCGTTCAGCTGGCCCAGCGTCGTCTCGGCGTAATGGTGCAGCCCTTCGTCGCCCTGATAGGCGACCTGGGCGTCGAACAGCTTGAGCGCGCGCAGGTGCGTCTCTTCCTGGAAGCTCAGGAAATAGCGGTCGAAGGCCGGGCCGGTGAAGGTCTGCATCTCGCCGATCTGCTCGCGGGTCGGCGCGTCGAGGTTGTCGGGCAGGGTGACGCCGTGCTTCTGCGCGATGGCGCGCAGCCGCTCGTGCGCGGAGGCATGGCTGGTGGCGAGTCGGCGGGCGAGGGCGCGCACCTCCTCGGTCTCGGCGAGATCCTCGGCCAGCTTGCCGGCGTGCATCTCCGTGAGGTTGAGGATCGCCGCCTCGTTGAGGAAGTTGCGCTCGCGCCGGTCGAGTCCGTCGGCGGGTTGCGCGAACGCGGGCGCGGCGCAGGCGAGCGCCCAAACCAGCGACAGGGCCAGCGCCATGACCGGGGCGGCGGGACGCCACATGCTCAAGGTCTCCTCGTTTTCCAGGGGCGAACAACGAGGGCGGCGTGTGGTTCCAAGAATCAAACGACCCGCCCCGGTTGCCCGGGGCGGGTGCGCCTGTGGAGGACCCGAGGTCCGACCGGATTAGCGGGTCGGGACCGGCGGGGTCTTCGAGTAGTCGTAGAAGCCGCGGCCGACCTTGCGGCCGACCCAGCCGGCCTCGACGTACTTCACCAGCAGCGGGCAGGGGCGGTACTTGGAGTCGGCCAGACCCTCGTACAGCACCTGCATGACGGCCAGACAGGTGTCCAGGCCGATGAAGTCGGCCAGCTCCAGCGGGCCCATCGGATGGTTGGCGCCCAGCTTCAGCGCGGTGTCGATGCTCTGCACGTTGCCGACGCCCTCATAGAGGGTGTAGACGGCCTCGTTGATCATCGGCAGCAGGATGCGGTTGACGATGAAGGCCGGGAAGTCCTCGGCCACCGCCGCCTGCTTGCCGATCTTGGCGGTCAGCTCCGCGATCGCCGCGAAGGTCTCCTCGTCGGTCGCGATGCCGCGGATCAGCTCGACCAGCTGCATCACCGGCACCGGGTTCATGAAGTGCATGCCCATGAACTTCGACGGCCGGTCGGTGGAGGCGGCCAGGCGGGTGATCGAGATCGACGAGGTGTTGGTCGCGATCAGCGCCTCGGCCTTCAGGTTCGGCACCAGCTTCTTGAAGATCTCGCGCTTCACCGCCTCGTTCTCGGTCGCCGCCTCGATGACGAGGTCGGCGTCCTTGAACACCGACAGGTCGGTGCCGGTGGAGATGCGGGCGAGCGCGGCGGTCTTGTCGGCCTCGGCCAGCTTCCCCTTCTGGACCTGACGGTCCATGTTCTTGCCGATGCCGGCGACCGCCTTGGCGAGGACGTCCTCGCTGATGTCGGAGATGACGACGTCGAACCCGGACTGCGCGCAGACGTGCGCGATGCCGCTGCCCATCTGGCCGGCGCCGATGATACCAATGGTCTTGATCGTGGCCATGGAATGTTCCCGCAAGGTCTAGGGGTTTGTTCTGAAAGCCGTCAACGCGCCTTGGCCAGCTCGCCGGTCAGCTCCGGCACCGCCTTGAAGAGATCGGCGACGAGACCGTAATCGGCGACCTGGAAGATGGGAGCTTCCTCATCCTTGTTGATGGCGACGATCACCTTGC
>NZ_JBOZRT010000048.1:0-26464 GCF_050789165.1 Azospirillum sp. | reverse complement strand
CTCCCCGGAGGGGAGAGGGATCATCCCTTACTCGCCGGCGGCAGCCGCGGCGGCGGCGGCCTTGGCGCGCTCCTGGGCCTTGGCCTTCGGGGCGGACTTCTTCGGGGTCTCGCGGATGGCCGGCTTCTCGACCAGGCCGGCGTTGGCGAAGAACAGCACGACGCGGTCCGTCGGCTGGGCGCCGACCGACAGCCAGTGCTTGGCGCGCTCGGCGTCGAACTGGATGCGCTTCTCGTCCTCGCGCGGCAGCATCGGGTTGTAGGTGCCGATCTTCTCGATGAAGCGGCCGTCACGCGGGCTGCGGGCGTCGGCGACGACGATCGAGTAGAACGGGCGCTTCTTGGCGCCACCGCGGGCCAGACGGATCTTCAGAGCCATAGTCGGAAACTCTCTTCTTCTCAGGTGGTTAACGAAATCCGCCGGTCAGGCGGGGAGATGGCAGACCGCCTCGATCCGGTTTCCGTCCGGGTCGATGGCGAATCCAGCGTAGTAGTCGGGGTGATAGCGCGGCCGCAGACCCGGCGCGCCGTTGTCGCGCCCGCCGTGCGCCAGCGCCGCGGCGTGAAAGGCGTCGACCGACTCGCGGTCCCGGGCGCGGAAGGCGATGTGCACGCCGGCGGCACCGCCCTGGGCCTCGCCCTCGGCCGGCACGCCGATCCAGAAATGCGGGTGCTCGTCACCGTAACCGGCGGCCTGCCCGTAATCCATCATGCGGCGGTAGCCGACGGTGCCGAGTACGGCGTCGTAGAACGCCTTGGCGCGTCCGATGTCGGCCACGGGCAGCGAGATGTGGTCGATCATCCGAACGGCCCCTTCCCGCCACCGCCGCCGAACGGGTTGCCGCCGCCGAACCCGCCCAGCCCCTTGGGCAGCAGGTTGCCGAGGCCGCCGCGCAGCATGCCCTTCTTACCCAGCTTCTGGACCTGCTTCATCATGGTGCGCATGTCGTCGAACTGCTTGAGGAGCTTGTTGACCTCCTGCACCGACGTGCCCGAGCCGGCGGCGATGCGCTTGCGGCGCGACGCCTTGATCACCTCGGGGTTCTTGCGCTCCTTCTTGGTCATCGACGAGATGATCGCCTCCTGGCGCTTGATCATCTTGTCGTCGATGTTGGCGTCCTTCAGCTGGTTCTTGATCTTGCCGATGCCCGGCAGCATGCCCATCAGCCCCGACATGCCGCCCATCTTGCGCAGCTGCTTGAGCTGGCTGGCCATGTCGTCGAGGTCGAAGCCCTGCCCCTTCTCGAACTTGCGGGCGAGCTTCTCGGCCTCTTCCTGGTCGATGGTCTCGACCGCCTTCTCGACCAGCGACACCACGTCGCCCATGCCGAGGATGCGGCCGGCGATGCGGTCGGGGTGGAAGGGCTCCAGCGCGTCGATCTTCTCGCCCACGCCCAGCAGCTTGATCGGCCGGCCGGTGATCTGGCGCATGGAGAGCGCCGCGCCGCCGCGGGCGTCGCCGTCCACGCGGGTCAGCACGATGCCGGTGATGCCCACCTTGTCGTTGAAGTTGGTGGCGACCGTCACCGCGTCCTGGCCGGTCATCGCGTCGGCGACCAGCAGCGTCTCGACCGGCTTGGTGGCGTCGCGCACGGCGACCACCTCGGCCATCAGCTCCTCGTCGATGGCGAGGCGGCCGGCGGTGTCGAGCATCACCACGTCGTAGCCTTCGAGGCGGCCGGTCTCCAGCGCCCGCTTGGCGATGTCCACCGGGCCCTGGCCCATCAGGATGGGCAGCGTGGCGACGCCGATCTGCTCGCCCAGGACCTTCAGCTGCTCCTGCGCGGCCGGACGGCGCACGTCCAGCGACGCCATCAGGACCTTCTTGCGCTCCTTGGTCTTGAGGCGCAGCGCGATCTTGGCCGTCGAGGTGGTCTTGCCCGAGCCCTGCAGGCCGACCATCAGGACCGGCACCGGGGCGGCGGCGTTGAGGTTGATCTCCTCGCCGGCGCCCAGCATCTCCACGAGGTTGTCGTGGACGATCTTGATGACCTGCTGGCCCGGCGTGACGGAGCGCAGCACCTCCTGGCCGACGGCGCGCTCCTTGACCTGGGTGACGAACTGCTTGACCACCGGCAGGGCGACGTCGGCCTCCAGCAGCGCGACGCGCACCTCGCGCAGCGCGGCGGAGACGTCCTCCTCGGTCAGCGCGCCGCGGCGGCGCAGCTTGTCGAAGATGTCGCCCAGTCGTCCGGTCAGGCCTTCGAACATCGGGTCCTCAAAGCTCCAAAGCGCCCACGCCGCGATCTCGAACACACATGGCCCCAAACGCTTTCGAGCCAGTGCGCGAAACTCGCGGACTGGCGGGTGCCCGTGGGCACGGCGTCGAGACATCGACGGTGGCTGGAGGCGGGACAATACGGATGCGCGCGTGAGGAGTCAACAAATCCGCTGCCAATCCGGCCGCGCGCCGCCCCGCCGATTCGGCCGAGCGTCGCATAGACCCATTGTGAGTATGGTCTTACCACGTTGATTTGAATAAATTCTCAGCACAGGTTAACGCTTTGTTTGCGGCTTGTGGGCAAGCTTCCCGCCTCACCATGCAAAGGCTCGTCGCGATGTCGACATCGCAAGGTTTTGGTTCGAACTCGCCGCGCACCAAGCTCACGCAGAGCCAGCTGAACGCCATCCTGATGCGCCACCAGGCCTTCCGGAAAAGCCAGCCCGGCGGCGTGCGCGCCAACCTGAAGATGCGCGACCTGTCGCACCTCGACCTCTCCGGCATCGACCTCTCGGACGCCGACCTATCCGGCGCCAAGCTGTTCAGCGCGCGCCTGACCGGCGCCAACCTGCAGAACTGCAACCTGTACGCCGCCGACATGCGGCTGGCCAACCTGGAGAAGGCCGACCTGCGCCGCGCCGACCTGCGCGGCGCCTGCCTGCGCGGCGCCGTGCTGAGCGAGGCGATCCTGGTCGAGGTGGACCTGCGCGACGGCACGCTGCTGCACTACACGGAGAGCGGCGACGTGCGCGAGCACGCCTTCGACAACGTGCTGAACGCCGAGCTGACCGCCGCCACCATGCGTCAGGCCGACCTGTCGCGGGCGAAGCTGGCGAACTCCTTCGTCATGCAGACGGACCTCACCGACTCCATCCTGCGCGGCACCAAGTTCCAGCGCGCCAACCTGACCAACGCCAACCTGACGGGCTGCGACCTGACCGACGCCGACCTGTCGGAGGCCAACCTGTCCGGCGCCCGGCTATCCGGCGCGGTGCTGACCGGGGCGGCGATCGGGCGGGCCAACTTCACCAACACCAACCTGATCGGCGCCATCCTCGATTCCGGGCAGCTGCGCTCGCCCAACCTCGCCGGGGCGGTGACCGCCAAGGTGCTGGAGAACGCCGACCAGGAGCTGAAGGCGATCATCGCCGCCCACCTCGCCTGGATCGACAGCGGCGGCAAGGAGGGCAAGCGCGCCGACCTCTCCGCGCTCGACCTCTCGGGCAAGGCGCTGGACGGCATCAACCTGTCGGCCGGCATCCTGCAGTGCATCACGCTGCGCGGCGCCTCGCTGGCCGGGGCGTCGCTGGCCATCGCCGACATGTCGCTGGCCGACCTGC
This sequence comes from Azospirillum sp., assembly GCF_050789165.1. Lineage (NCBI taxonomy): Bacteria > Pseudomonadati > Pseudomonadota > Alphaproteobacteria > Rhodospirillales > Azospirillaceae > Azospirillum > Azospirillum sp. The sequence goes on along the minus strand of NZ_JBOZRT010000048.1, from coordinate 22,904 downwards.
GCAAGGCGAACTTCACCGGCGCCGACCTGCGCGGCATCAACTTCGAACGCGCCACGCTGTCCAACGCCAACCTGACCAACGCCAAGCTCGGCCCCGTCCATATCCAGACCATGAGCGGCCACGTCTGGCGCGCCAACCTGCAGCGCGCCCGCTTAGGGATGGCGACGCTGACCGGCGCCGACCTGCACAAGGTGAACCTGAGCGGCGCCAATCTGGTGGGCGCCGACCTGCGCGGCGCCAACCTGGCCGAGGCCGACCTGACCGGCGCCGACTTGACCGGCGCCGACATCGAGGGCGCCAACTTCACCGACGCCATTCTGGCCGAGGTCATCGGCCTGAACCGCTGAGCCGGCCATGGAACCGCGGCTGTCCCTGATCACCCTGGGCGTCGCCGACGTGGCGCGCAGCCGCGCCTTCTACGAGCGTCTGGGCTTCGTCGCCTCGCCGGCGAGCCAGGAGAGCGTGGCCTTCTTCCCGGCGGGCGGAGTCGTGCTGGCCTTGTACGGCCGCGACGCGCTGGCGGAGGACGCCCATCTGCCGCCGACGGGCAGCGGCTTCGGCGGCATCACGCTGGCCCACAACGTGCGCCGGCGCGAGGACGTGGCCGCCGTGCTGGCCGAGGCCGAGGCGGCCGGAGGCCGCATCCTGAAGCCGGCGCAGGACGTGTTCTGGGGCGGGCATTCCGGCTATTTCGCCGACCCCGACGGGCATCCCTGGGAGGTCGCCTGGAACCCGTTCTTCCCGCTCGCGGCCGACGGCCGGATCGAGCTTCCTTGAGCGCCGCCGGTCACCGGCGCTTCGCCCACTCCCCGGAGCGGTAGGCGGTGCGCACGTGCTTGATCAGCAGGTTGCGCGCCTCGATCAGCTGCGCCATCCGCTGACGGCAGCCGACCACCCCGGTGTCCGGGTGGTAGACCGGGGCCAGCTCGCGGAAGCGGCGCACCACGCGGTCCTCGTCGAAGCACCACTCGTTGATGAAGCCGAACAGCGAGGCGGCGTCGCGCACCTGCGTCAGCCCGCCCTCCAGCGGCTGGAACGACACGCGCTCCAGTGCGGTGGCCAGCGCCTTGTTGCGGTACTCCAGCGTCTCCAGCCGGCCTTCCAGGCGCGACGCCTCGGCCGCCGGCACCAAGGCCCAGCCGTCCGCCGCGGCCAGCGCGGTGGCGAGCGCCCGGCGGACCGCGCCGTGGTCATGGACCGTGTCCAGGCGCACGTCGAGCACCGCATCCCCGGCGCCCGGGTCGGGCCCGGTCCCGGCGCCGAGCAGCAGCGCCGCGCCGGCCAGCGCGGCGGCGTCGCAGCCACGCCGCGCCGCAAGATCGAGCACGGCCGTGCGGAACTCCGAGGAACAGGAGATGCCGTGCGGCACGCCGCGCACCGGCAGCGAAACGCCCGCGGCGGCGAACGCGTCGACAACGGAAGCCCCGTGCACGTCGGACCGGCGGTCCAGCGCGTCCATCGGGAATCCATCGGGAGCGGTCATCAGCGGCACCAAGGCGTAGTGCGTGCGGGGCGAGTCTAACGCAAGACCTGGATTCCGCGCAACGGCCGTCCGAGTCGTGCCAACGGCCGAAGCCGCGACATAATGGCAACGCGCACCGTGGCGCCGCCGCCACATCCGCCTGAAAGCAGAACCGCCGCCGGTCGCCACAGGTCTTGCGAGCGTTGATGGTAAGCCGTTGATTCGGGCCGGGAAAGCGCGCGTGCAGGGTACCGACGCCGGCCGGCTCGGCGGGATGGTATACTCCCACGGGGGAGGTCCGCCCGTCCCCTTCCCCTCCCACGCCGTTGGCCGGCGCCGGGCCCGCGCTCATGCTCCCCCGACAAAAGCAACACACGGCGGACTTGAGAGAGGGGGGACGGCGCGATGGACGAAACACTCCCACCACGAGGCGGACGCCCGCACTGCTTCGCCTGCGGCCAGCCGGTGCGCCGCGGCGAGCCGCACTGGGCCGGCGACCGCGACGGACGACCCTGGCACTACGCCTGCGCGGAACGGGCGGGGCTGACCTGGTCGTGGGCCAACCTGCGGGCGGCGAGGGCCTGGGCAGAGGACACGATAAGTCCCTCTCCCTCGACGGGAGAGGGGTTGGGGAGAGGGTGGCAGGAGGCTCTTGCGGGCTTCGCCCGCTCCCCCTCTCCCCAACCCCTCCCCCGCGAGGGGGGAGGGGCTTCGGACCTTATCGAGGCAGCGTTCCCGGCGCCGGCAGCGGCTCCCGGGTGACGGCACCGCTGCGCGCGGCGCGTGGGGCCTCCTCCACGCCCGAGGGCTGGGCGAGCGGCAGCTTCCCCGACGGCTTGCCGCCCGCCGGCAGGCGGTCGAGGATGTCGACGATGTAGGCGTCCTCGGTCTTGCCGGACATCGCGGCGAAGCCGCGCAGCATCTGGCCGCCGTAGCTGAACACGTTGGTCAGGTCGATGCGCCAGCCGCCGGCCTCGCGCACGAAGTCGGCGGGCACCAGCGCCGGCCGGTTGTCCACCAGCAGCAGGGCCGAGGCGCGGTCGCCCCTCACCCGCACCGGCCCCAGCGAACTCCGCGCGATCACGTTCGGGCCGAGCCAGCCCTGCTGCATCGCGTGGTCGGCGACGTCGCCCAGGCTCATGCGGCGCAGATCGGCCGGCGGCAGGTGGCGGCGCAGGCCCATGGCGGCAAACTTCTCGCCGGGCTCCAGCCGGCCGATCGCCACCTGGTCGCCGTTGCGCGCAGCGACGCGCACCGTCTCCAGCTTCTGCACGGTGGCCTGCGAGAGCAGCGGCACCACCGCCGAGCCCTTGCCCTGGCGGAGCGCGCCGCGCGCCTTCTCGAACACGGCCGCGACCTGCCGCTCCTCCTCGCTCGGCTGCGGAGCCTGCGGCTGGGGCGTTTGTGTCGGGGGTGCTGCGAAGGCCGGCGCGGCGGACAACAGGAAGACGGCGAACAGAACTCTGCGCATGGTCAAGCCCGAGGTTGCGACGAACGCCTACTTCTTGTCCTCGACGCCGAAGAATTCGAGCTGCCAGCGCATCTCGTCCTCGCTCATCGGGAAGTGGACGCCGTCCCGAGCATTAAGCGCCGACTTTGGCGGAATCTGGGCAAGGCGCAGCTGCGCCTGCTTGGCGAAGCGCATCGACAGGCCGGCCCGCCAGACCAGCGCGGTCACCGCGCGCGGGCTGTGGGTGGTGATGATGCGGTCCACCGTGCCCAGCGGCACGCTCGCGAGTTCGCCCAGCCCGGCCATGACGAAGGCGCGGTCGCCCTCGGACAGCGAGCCGTCGAGCAGCTTCTCGGTCAGCTTGCCTTCCTTGTTCAGGCGGGCGGCGCGGTCGGTCGGACGCTCGGCCGGCTTCTCCTCCACCACCTCGTCGGCCCACAGGTCGACCGGGCCGCCGCGCGGCTTCACCTCGCCCGACGCGACGCGCTCGCGCACCGCGTCGGCCAGACGGCGCGCCGCCTCGGGATCGAGGTCGTCGCGCTGCTGCAGGACCTTCAGCAGGTTGTCGGCGACGAAGCTGGCCAGCCGCGCCACCGCGCGCGCCGGCAGCTTCGGCCGGCGCACCAGGGGGCCGTGCCAGGGCTCGTGCCGCGGCGCGTCGTCGATGATGCGGTCCAGCGTCTCCTCGCGGATCTGCGCCGAGGGGTTGGCCAGCAGCGCGGTCACCGCCGCCTCGTCGTCGGAGCGCGCGATGGCGTCCGCCACCGAGGGGGAGACGTCGCGCCGCCACGCGATGGCCGACAGCGCCCCCGCCACCGGCCCCATCATGATGATGTCGAGCAGGTCCTCCTCGGTGAGGATCGGCGAGTGCTGCAGCACCGGACCGCAGACCGACAGCTCGACGTCGCGGGCCAGCGCGTTGATGAGGGCGTGCGGCGCGTTCGGCAGATCCTTCAGCGCGTCGGCCAGGATGGCGCGCACCTCGGTCGCCTGATCGCGGGCCAGCGTCTCCAGGCATTCGATCGTCATCTTCTCGATCTGCGAGAACTGGCCTTCCGGCAGGTCGGGGACCAGCCCGGCCACCTTGCGAGCCAGCGAGCCGCGCACGTGCTGGTCGGCGTCGGCGGCCAGCAGCAGGTCTGCCTGCCGCGGCGTGCCGGCGTTGGTGGCGATGGCCTGCCGCACCTCGGGCGCCGCGTCGGCGGCGAGGTAGTACAGCAGCTCCGCCCGCGCCTGCGGGTGCTCGGCGACGCGGCGGCGCACCGCCGGGTCCGGGCTCTGGACCATCGTCTTGGCGGCGTTGAAGTCGCTGGGGTCGAGGGTCGTCGGGGCTCGGCTCACGGCATGGTCTCCGCGGAAGCAGCGGCGGTCGGAACGGCGATGTGCGGGGGCGCGAAGGCGAAGTTGCCCTTGCCGCGGCCCTTGGCGGCGTACATCGCCGAATCGGCGCGGTCCGTCAACTCCTGCACCGACTCGCCGGTGCCGGGGCGGTGCACGGCGATGCCGATGGATAGGCCCAACGGCTTCTCCGGGCTGGCCGACAGGTGGCTCAGGGTCTTGATCCCGGCCAGCAGGCGCTCGGCCACGGTGCGGGCGCGGTCCTCGTCGGTGCGGCCCAGCCACAGCACGAACTCGTCGCCGCCCAGCCGGCCCGGCAGATCGCCCGGCCGCACGCCCCTGGTCAGCAGGTTGCCGATCGACTTCAGCACCAGATCGCCCTGCTGGTGGCCGTGCAGGTCGTTGACCGCCTTGAAGTTGTCGAGGTCGACGTAGAGCAGCGCCGACGGCCCGGTCTCGCGCGTCGCCAACTGCTCCTCCATCCGCTCGAAGAAGGTGCGGCGGTTGAACAGGCCGGTCAGGCCGTCGCGCTCCGACAGGCGGCGCAGCCGCTCCTGGTAGGCCCAGTGGGCGTGCGCGATGCCCAGCTGGTCGGCGACGCCGCCGATCAGCTGGCGATCCTCGTCGTCCCAGGGGTCGGCGTAGTCGCCGCGCCAGACCAGCACCGCGCCGTTGACCGCCTGCTGGTACTCGGTGCGCGCCGCCAGCACCCGCGTGCTGCCGAGGATGCCGAGCACCGGGTCGTCAGTGGCCGCCGCCTGGCTCAGCAGCGGCGCCAGCGCCTCGGGCGCGATCTCGTCGGGCGCGGCGTCGCCGCCGACGTCGATGGCCAGCGTCATCGGGCCGTCCTCGCCGGCGCGGTAGATCCGGCAGCCCTCGGCGCCCAGCGCCCGCGCCGTCTCGGCGGCGGCCACCGCCAGCGCCTCGGTGGCGTCCAGCCGGTTGCGCAGGGTGTGGACGATGTGCGCCAGCAGCTTCTCGCGGTTTCGCACGCGGGCCAGCTCGGCGGAGCGGGTCACCGTCTCGGTGACGTCGCGGCAGACGCCGCGGGCGCCGGCCCACTGCCCCTGCGCGTCGTACAGCGGCAGCGCCGAGGCGACGACGCAGGCCGGCGTGCCGTCGGCGCGCTTCAGCCACAGCTCGGCCTGATCGGCCGGGCGGCGGGCGTCGAAGGGGAGCGGCATGTCCTCCCACTCCTCCACCGCCAGCTCGTGCGGGTCGCGGCCGATCAGCGCCTCCGGCCCGTAGCCGAGCGCGCCCCGGGTGGTGACGAAGACGAAGCGGCCGTCCGGCCCGGTTTCCCAGGCGAAGTCGCTGGAAACCTCGACGAGGTCCTTGTAGCGCCGCCGCGACTCGGTGAGGGTGTGGCGCAGCTGGCGTTCCAGCGTGGCGTCGCGGCCGAGCAGCAGCGTGCCGGCGCCGCCCAGCGGCACCGCCGCCCACTCGATCACCATGCCGCCGCGCGGCACCTGCACCGGCACCGAGCGCAACCCCGGTGCAACGCTGGAGGTGGTGAGCCAGCCCAGCACGTCGGGCAGCCAGCGCGGATCGCCGTCCAGCAGTTCCTGCGCGGCGGCGTTGGCTTCCGCCACCCGCAGGTCGGCGGTCAGGCGGAAGGCCGGGCCGGGATAGCCGGCGACGACGGGAGTCGTCGCCGTGTCGGCGGCCGGCAGGGCGGTCGGGGGCGGGGTCTGGACCACGGGGGGCGGGGCGTGCATGAACCGGAAGGATATAGGGCAAATGCTAACGACAATTGAGCGCGGGCGCAATCGACGCCGGATCGGCCCGCGGCGCGCGCATCGGCCTTGCCCAACCGGGCGCGTCCGCCCATTGTTCAGCGCATGACCCTGCCCCTCCCCCGGATCCCCCTGTCCCAGGTCCAAGCGTGGATCTTCGACCTCGACAACACGCTGTACCCGGCGTCCTGCAACCTGTTCGCCCAGGTCGACCGCCGCATCGGCGAGTTCATCGCCCGGCATTTCGGCATCCCCTACGACGAGGCGCGGGCGATGCAGAAGCGCTTCTTCCGCGAGCACGGCACCACGCTGCGCGGCCTGATGGTCGAGCACGACGTGGAGCCCGAGCCGTTCCTCGACTATGTCCACGCCATCGACGTGACGCCGGTGGAGCCGTCGCCGCGGCTGGACAAGGCGCTGGAGCGGCTGCCGGGGCGCAAGGTGATCTACACCAACGGCTCGGTGACGCACGCCGACAACATCACGGCGCGGCTGGGCATAGCGCGGCATTTCGACACGGTGTTCGGCATCACCGAGGCCGGCTACATCCCCAAGCCCGACCCGCGCCCCTACGCCACGCTTGTGGAGCGCCACGGCATCGACCCGAAACGCGCCTGCATGGTGGAGGACATCGCCCGCAACCTCGCCCCGGCGCACGCCATGGGCATGACCACGGTGTGGGTGCGCAGCGAGGCGGACTGGGCGCGGCCGGACATGGGCGGGGTGGGCGCCGGCACCCACATCGACCACGTCGCCGACGACCTGATCGACTGGCTGGAGGCGGTGCCGGTCTGAGCGGGGTCATTACCCGCCAGGTAATCGACCGCGGTCCCCGCCCCTGCTTTCATGGCACCGCGCCATGCAAAGCCAGGGAGGACCGCCATGACCGCACCGGCTCACACCGCCTTCATCGTATCGCTGCACGTCAAGCCCGGCCGCGAGGAGGAGTTCCTCGCGCTGCTGACCCCGGTGCTCGACGCCATGCGGCACGAGGCGACCTTCGTCAACGCCGTGCTGCACCGCGACCCGGCCGACCCGGCGCGGTTCATGCTCTACGAGACGTGGACGGATGTGGACGACGTCGTGACCGTGCAGATGAAACGCGACTACCGCCGCGCCTACGAGGCCCGGCTGCCGGACCTGCTGCGCGAGCCGCGCCAGGCGCAGGTCTGGCAGCCGCTGCGCAGCGATGCCGCGCCGGTCAGCCCGGATCTCAGCCGATGAGCGGCGACTCCGCCTCGGCGGCGTCCGGGGTGCCGTAGATCTCGTCCTCGGTGCGGCCGCAGCCTTCGCAGCGCCCGTCCTCGCCGATGATGCAGATGCCGATGCAGGGGGTCTCGTCGTCCATGCGCCAGAGGTGGCACGGCGGCACGGCACCGTCAAGGCCACGCCGGCCATGAAGGCGGCCGCAAACGCCGAGGGGCGGGAAGCCATCGCTTCCCGCCCCCGCGTTTCCCCCCGAAAATTCGGTTTTCGGTGTGCCTCCGGTGTGCCGGGGCTTTTATTCGGGCCGCCTGGCGCCTGCGTTCCGCGTGGCTGCCGGCGTTTTCGCCCGTCGCTTTTGGTTCCTCCCCCGACTCGGGCCTGCCGCACTGTGCGGCCGGCGTACTATTTCGTTGGCGAAAAAAAACTGCAAGCGGAATCCGCAGCCCCGCGCAACGACCATGCAGGAATGTTCATATTCCTTCGCTAAAAATACAAACCGGTCACACCGTGAAATCGCGCGCCGGGTCCTGCGGAAAGCCCATGGCCGGGGTGTTGTTGACAAGGCCGCGGCGCCCGGCCCATGAATGGCCGCTTCACCGTCCACCCGACCGGAAACCGACATGCCGAACGCCCGCCTCGAATCCGCCATCAACGCCGCCTGGGATGCCCGCGACACGCTGTCCACCGCCACCACCGGCGACGTGCGCAGCACGGTGGAGGAGGCGCTGTCCGGCCTCGATTCCGGCGACCTGCGCGTCGCCCAGAAGGTCGGCGATGCCTGGCAGGTGAACCAGTGGCTGAAGAAGGCGGTGCTGCTGTCGTTCCGCCTGAACGGCAACGAGGCGATCTCCGGCGGCCCCGGCAGCTCGTCCTGGTACGACAAGGTGATGCCGAAGTTCGAGGGCTGGCACGAGGGCCAGTTCCAGGCCGCCGGCTTCCGCACCGTGCCGGGCTCCATCGTGCGCCGCTCGGCCTACATCGCGCCGGGCGTCATCCTGATGCCGAGCTTCGTCAACGTCGGCGCCTACGTCGATTCGGGCACCATGGTGGACACCTGGACCACCGTCGGCTCCTGCGCGCAGATCGGCAAGAACGTGCACCTCTCCGGCGGCGTCGGCATCGGCGGCGTGCTGGAGCCGCTGCAGGCCGGCCCGGTCATCATCGAGGACGACTGCTTCATCGGCGCCCGCTCGGAGATCGCCGAGGGCGTGGTGGTCGAGCGCGGCGCCGTGGTCTCCATGGGCTGCTACATCGGCGCCTCCACCAAGATCATCGACCGCGCCACCGGCGAGTCGTTCGTCGGCCGCGTGCCGGCCTATTCGGTGGTGGTGCCCGGCACCATTCCGGGCAAGCCGCTGCCCGACGGCACGCCGGGCCCGGGCCTGTACTGCTGCGTGATCGTCAAGCGCGTGGACGAGAAGACCCGCTCGAAGACGTCCATCAACGACCTGCTGCGCGACTGAGAGCGCGTCGTAGCCCCTCTCCCTCGACGGGAGAGGGGTTGGGGAGAGGGTGGCAAGCGTTACTTTCTGCGCGCTCCCGCGCCATCCCCCTCTCCCCGAACCCCTCCCCCGCGAGGGGGGAGGGGCTTCAGGAGAGCCCCATGACCCCCACCGACCCCGTCGCCCTCGCCCAGGCCCTGATCCGCTGCCCCAGCGTGACCCCGGAGGACGCGGGCGCGCTCGGCGTGCTGGAGGCGGCGCTGACGCCGCTCGGCTTCACCTGCCACCGCCTGCGCTTCGAGGAGCCGGGCACCGCGCCGGTGGAGAACCTCTACGCACGGCTCGGCAGCACGGGGAAGAACGTCTGCTTCGCCGGGCACACCGACGTGGTGCCGCCCGGCGACCTGAAGGCGTGGTCGGTGGACCCGTTCGGCGGCGCCGTGCTGAACGGCAAGCTGTACGGCCGCGGGGCGGCGGACATGAAGGGCGCCGTCGCCGCCTTCGTCGCCGCGGTGGCGCGCGAGCTGGAGGCCGGCCGCCCGCCCCAGGGCTCGGTCAGCCTGCTGATCACCGGCGACGAGGAGGGCGTGGCGGTCAACGGCACGAAGAAGGTGCTGGACTGGCTGAAGGCCCGCGGCGAGCGCCTGGACGCCTGCGTGGTCGGCGAGCCCACCAACCCGGTCAGGCTCGGCGACATGATCAAGATCGGCCGGCGCGGCAGCACCACCGGCCGGCTGACCGTCTACGGCGCGCAGGGCCACACCGCCTACCCGCACCTCGCCGACAACCCGCTGCCGCGGCTGGCCCGCATGCTGGTGGCGATCACCGAGGAACCGCTGGACGGGGGCACCGAGCACTTCCAGGCCTCGACCCTGGCGCTGACCACGGTGGACGTCGGCAACCCGGCGACCAACGTGATCCCGGCGCAGGGCACCGCCGTCTTCAACATCCGCTTCAACGACGCGCACACCCCCGCCTCCATCGAGGCGTGGCTGCGCGGCAAGTTCGATGCGGTGGGCGGCGCCTACGATCTGGTGATGAGCACCAGCGGCGAATCCTTCCTGACGCCGCCGGGTCCCCTGACCGAGCTGGTCGCCGACGCCGCGGAGACGGTCACCGGCCGCCGGCCGGAGTATTCGACCACCGGCGGCACCTCCGACGCGCGCTTCATCAAGGACCATTGCCCCGTTGTCGAATTCGGGCTGGTCGGGCAGACCATGCACAAGGTGGACGAGCATGTCGCCCTCGACGACCTTGCCGGGCTCACCGACATCTATGGGGCGATCCTCCGGGACGTCTTCGCCCGGCTTTCCTGATCCAGTAGGGCGTGCATGACGCTGACCGCTCGCGACGTAGCCACCTCGGTGTTCGGCGCCTACCGCCTCGCCCGCTTCGACCCCGCCGGCCTCCAGTTCATCGACCGCACGCCGGAGGGAGCGCTCAAGTCCTTCTACGCCGCGGTTCTGGTGCTGCCGGCCTACGCGCTGCTGCTGGCGATCCGGCTGATCGACCAGGGGATCGAGGCGCCGCTGATGCAGGTGGTGCTGGTCGAGGGCATCGCCTACGTCGTCAACTGGACCGCCTTCCCGCTGGCGCTGCACCGCGTGGCGGCGCTGCTCGACAGGTCGGGGCGCTATTCCGGGGCGGTCGCGGCCAACAACTGGGCGGCGGTGGTGCAGATGGGCGCCTACCTGCCGGCCGTCGTGCTCAGCAAGATCGGCCTGCTGCCGGACGGGGTGGGCAGCGCCCTGGTGTTCGGCGTCATGCTGGCGATGATGACCTACCAGTGGTTCGTGCTGCGCACCGCGCTGGAGGTGAACGGCCCGACCGCCGCCGCGTTGGTGATGCTGGACCTCTTCCTGTCGGCCCTGATCGGCGATTTCGCGGATAATCTTCTGTAGCCCGTCGGGGTCGCTGAACCCGCCCGCCCGTCCGCGCGTTCCATCCGTCACGCGTACCATCCGGCACGCCGACGAGGCCGCGGGGAGGGTCCATGTTCCATCTGGTCGTGGTCGTCTGCATGGCGGGGAGCGCGTGCGAGACGCTCCACGCCCCGGTCCCCTATCCGTCCGAGGCGCGCTGCGCCGGGCAGGCCGCACTCCTCGCCGGCATCGTGCGCGGCCAGTACCACCCCGGCCGCGCCTTCCGCTACGAGTACACCTGCACCGTCAACGCCCGCGGCGGCGCCGGGCAGGTGGCGGCGAAGTAACGGCGACCGGGCGCCTACGCCGCCCGGATGCCCGACAGGAAGCGCGCCACCTCGGTGCGCAGCCGCTCGGCCGCGGTCGCCAGCTCGCCCGAGCCGCCGAGCACCGCGTCCGCCGCCGCGCCGGCCTCCGCCGAGGCGCGGTTCACCCCCGTGATGTTGCCGGACACGGCGCGTGCGCCGGTCGCCGCCTGCTGGATGTTGGCGGCGATGTCGCGGGTCGCGGCGCCCTGCTGGTCGACGGCGGTGGCGATGGTGCCGGAGATGGCGTTCATCCGGCCGATCACCTCGGTGATGTCGCGGATCGCCGCCACGGCGGCGCCGGTCGCCTGCTGGATCTCGGCGATCTTCGCCTGGATCTCCTCGGTCGCCTTGGCGGTCTGGTTGGCCAGCCCCTTGACCTCGCTGGCGACCACGGCGAAGCCCTTGCCGTGCTCGCCGGCGCGCGCCGCCTCGATGGTGGCGTTCAAGGCCAGCAGGTTGGTCTGCCCGGCGATGGAATTGATCAGGTTGACCACGTCGCCCACCTCGTTGGCCGCCGCCGCCAGCCCGGCCATCAGGGCGTTGGTCTTCTCCGCCTCTTGCACCGCCTGGGTGGCGACGCCGCTGGAGGCGGACACCTGACGGCCGATCTCCTGGATCGAGGCGGACAGTTCCTCGGTGGCGCCGGCCACGGTGTTGACGCTGTTCGACGCCACGTCCGCCGCGGTCGTCGCGGCGGCGGCCTGACGGTTGGCTTCCTGCGCGGTGGAGGACAGCGCCGTCGCCGACGACCGCATGCTCTGCGCCGAGGCGGCGACCGCCTCGACGACTCCGCGCACGGAGCTTTCGAACTCGTCGGCGAGGCGGATCAGCATGTCGCGGCGCTCCGCGGCGTTGCGGGCCCCGGTCTCCTCCTGCTCCTGGCGCAGGCGGCGGTTCTCGGCGCCGCGCTCCTTGAAGACGGCGAGCGCTTTGGCCATGGTGCCGATCTCATCGCCGCGCTCGGTGTCGGGCACCGCGACGCCCAGGTCGTCCTCGGCCAGCCGGCGCATCACTCCGGACAGGCGGATCAGCGGCGCGTTGACCGAGTGGGCGATGGCGTAGGCCAGCGCCAGACCCGCCACCGCCACCAGGGCGCCGATCAGGCCGGCCTGCCACGCGTGCGTGCGAAAGTCGGCCGCGACGTCGTCGACGTAGACGCCGGTGCCGACCACCCACTTCCAGTCGTTCGAGATCATGGTGTAGGCGAGCTTCGGGAAGGGCTGGCTGCCGCCGGACTTCGGCCAGACATACTCGACGAAGCCGCCGCCCCGGCGCCCCTGATCGATCATCGCGCGCACGAACGGGAAGCCGGTCGGGTCCTTGAGATCGAGAACGTTCTTGCCCTCCAGGTCCTGCCGGCCGCCGTTCACCTCCATGCGGCCGTCCACGTCCTGCGCGAACATGTACTCGCCGCCGGCGAAGCGCATGGCGCGCAGCGAGCGGCGGGCCGCCTCCTTGGCGGCATCGGCGGGCATCTCGCCCTTGGCGGCGCGCGCCTCCAGATCCTTCACGATGCCGACCGCCGTCTCGACGATCGACTGCACCCGCACCCGGCTGTCCTGCACCTGGGCGTCCCACAGCCCCCGCAGCAGAACCGCGCCCATCACCGCCACCGACAGCACCGTCACCAGCGACAGCAGCAGAAACTTGATCCGGATGCTCATGCTCTTCACGGCTCATGCCCCTATATTTCGTGGGGTCAGCATAACAAGGCAATCCGACCGGTTTCCACTGGTATAGTGGCTTGACAAGGCACGAGTGCCTACGCCGCCCGGATGCCCGACAGGAAGCGCCCGACCTCGCCCCGCAGCTGCTCCGCCGCGTCGGCCAGCTCGCTCGAACCGCCGAGCACCGCGTCCGCCGCCGCGCCGGCCTCCGCCGAGGCGCGGTTCACGCCGCCGATGTTGGTGGACACGGCGCGCGCCCCCATGGCCGCCTGCTGGATGTTGGCGGCGATGTCGCGGGTCGCCGCCCCCTGCTGGTCGATCGCCGCCGCGATGGCGCTGGAGATGGCGTTCATCCGGCCGATCACCCCGGTGATGTCGCGGATCGCCGCCACGGCGGCGCCGGTCGCCTGCTGGATCTCGCCGATCTTCGCCTGGATCTCCTCGGTCGCCCGCGCGGTCTGGGTGGCGAGGCCCTTCACCTCGCTGGCGACCACGGCGAAGCCCTTGCCGTGCTCGCCGGCGCGCGCCGCCTCGATGGTGGCGTTCAGCGCCAGCAGGTTGGTCTGCCCGGCGATGGTGTTGATCAGGTTGACCACGTCGCCCACCTCGTCGGCGGCGGCGGCGAGGCCGGCCATCAGTTCGTTGGTCTTCCCCGCCTCCTCCACCGCCTGGGTGGCGACGCTGCCGGAGGCGGACACCTGCCGGCCGATCTCCTGGATCGAGGCGGTCAGCTCCTCGGTGGCGCCGGCCACGGTGTTGACGCTGCTCGACGCCTCGTCGGCGGCCATGGCGGCGGCGGCGGCTTGGCGGTTCGCCTCCTGCGTGGTGGAGGACAGCGCGGTGGCCGAGCCGTGCATGCTCTGCGCCGAGGCGGCGACCGTCTCGACCACGCCGCGCACCGACCGTTCGAACTCGTCGGCGAGGCGGATCAGCATGGCGCGGCGCTCGGCCGCGTTGCGGGCCTCGGTCTCCTCCTGTTCCCGGCGCAGGCGGCGGTTCTCCAGGCCGCGGTCCTTGAAGACGCTCACGGCCTTGGCCATGGTGCCGATCTCGTCGCCGCGGTCGGCGTCCGACACGGCGACGTCCAGGTCGTCCTCGGACAGCCGGTGCATCACCCCGGTCAGGCGCAGCAGCGGCGTGCTGACCGAGCGGGCGATGAGCCAGGCCAGCACCAGCGCCACCGCCGCGACGGCGCCGCCGACCAGCCCGGCTTCCACCGCGTGCTCGCGGAAGTCGGCGTCGATGTGATCCACGTAGATGCCGGTGCCGACCATCCACTTCCAGTCCGGCGACAGCACGCCGTAGCTCAGCTTGGGGCTGGGTTCGCTGGCCCCCGGCTTCGGCCACTGATAGGAGACGAAGCCGCCGCCGCCCTGCGCCACGGCGATCAGCTCGCGGATCACGAACACGCCCTTCGGGTCCTTGAGCCCGAGCATGTTCTTGCCTTCCAGGTCGGGTCGGCCGCCGTTCACCACGGTGTTGCCGTCCAGCTCGTTGGCGAAGATGTACTCCGTGCCGGCGTAGCGCATGGCGCGCAGCGCGTTGCGCGCCGCGTCCTTGGCGCGGTCCGCCGGCATCTCGCCGCGGGCGGCGCGCGCCTCGAAATCCTTCACCACGCCCAGCGCCACCTCGGACACCGCGCGCACCTTGTCGCGGCTGTCCTGCACCTGGGCGTCGCGCAGGGCCGCCAGCAGGATCACGCTCACCACAACCAGGGCAAGCACCGTCACCAGCGAGAGAAGTAGAAACTTTGTTCGAATACCAATGTTCCGCATGGAAGGCCTCCTGATCGAAGGCCAGAATACCATATTATGCCACCGCACCTTGACGGAACAAATTGCCGCAGATTCTTAGTAAAAAAATCATTGCGTGCTTAGCAAGCAAACGCCGGAGATGCGGAAACGATTTCTCCGGCTACAATTGAAAAACACTACCAAGCCATTATGAAAACCATGAAATTATTGGCCAGGGGAGGGTCGCCCGGCGCAAAGGATCGGGCGACCCGCCTATGACGTTCAGCTGGGCTTTCCGCTGACACCGGCCTCGGCAAAGGTCGCCATGCCGCCGTGGCAGGCGGCCGCGGCCTTACACAGCGCGATGGCGACCGCCGCGCCCGAGCCCTCGCCCAGCCGCATGCCGAGGTCGAGCAGCGGCTTCTTGCCGATGGCGTCCAGCAGGCGGGCGTGCCCCGGCTCGACCGAGCGGTGGGCGACCATGCAGTGGTCGAGCGCGCGGCGGTCGGCCTTGAACAGCACCGCGGCGGCCACCGTGCAGGCGTAGCCGTCGAGCATCACCGGCACCCGGCCCATGCGCGCCGCCAGCACCGCGCCGGTGATCGCCGCCAGCTCGAAGCCGCCCAGGCAGCGCAACGCCTCGAACGGGTCGTCCTTGGCCTGCGGGTTGGCCTCCAGGCCGGCCTGCACGGCGGCGACCTTGCGGCGGAAGCCCTCGTCGTCCACGCCGGTGCCGCGGCCGACCCACTGCTCCGGCTCGCCGCCGAACAGCGCGCAGGCCATGGCGGCGGCGGAGGTCGAGTTGGCGATGCCCATCTCGCCCAGCGCCAGCAGCTGCACGCCCATCTCCACGGCCATCATGCCGTAGGCCATGGCGCGGCAGCACTCCTCCTCGTCCATGGCGGGGCCGGTGGTGAAGTCGCGGGTGGGGTTGTCGAGGTCCAGTTCGTAGACGCGCAGGTCGGCGTCCACGCTGTCGCACAGCTGGTTCACCGCGGCGCCGCCGTTCTGGAAGTTGGCGACCATCTGCGCGGTGACCGAGGCCGGAAACGCCGAGACGCCGCGCGCCGCCACGCCGTGGTTGCCGGCGAACACCGCGACGCGCGGCCGGCGCACCTCCGGCGGGTGCTGGCCCTGCCAGGTGGCGAGCCATTCCGCGATCTCCTCCAGCCGGCCGAGCGCCCCCGGCGGCTTGGTCAGTTCGCGTTCGCGCTGCACGGCGGCGGTGCCGGCGCCCAGGTCGGGACCGGGCAGGTTGCGCACGAGCGCGCGGATTTCCTCGAACGTCAGGGCGGGCTGCGGATTGCTCATGGGGATAACCGGAACTGAGGGGGAAAAAGCGGCCGGGACATTGGCAGGAATCGGCGCGGGCGTCAAAGCGGATGCACAGGACCCGCTCGCGCACGGCGGCGCTTTGGGTTAGGAAGGGCCGATGCCCGACTCCACGCCCCACCGCCCGCGCCACCGCGCCACCTGGCTCGACGAGCTGATGCTCGCCGCCGTGTTCCTGACGCGGCTGCCGCTGCGCCTCAGCCACGCGCCGGAGCCGGACGTGTACCCGCGCTCCATGGGCTGGTACCCGCTGGTCGGGGCCGGGCTGGGGCTGTTCGGCGGCGGGGTGTTCGCGCTGGCGAGCTTGGCTCACCTGCCGGCCACGGTGGCCGCGGTGCTGACGGTGGCGGCGCTGGCCTGGGCCACCGGCGGCCTGCACGAGGACGGGCTGGCCGACGTCGCCGACGGCTTCGGCGGCGGCCGCACGCGCGAGCGCAAGCTGGAGATCATGCGCGACAGCCGGGTCGGCAGCTACGGCGTGCTGGCGGTGGTGCTGTCCGTGGCGCTGCGGGTCTCGGCGGTGGCCGAGCTGGGCGCGCCGTTGGCGGTCGCGGCGGCGCTGGTGGCCGCGTCCGCCTGCTCGCGCGCGGTGTTGCCGGCGCTGGCCTGGACGCTGGAGCCGGCCCGCAAGGACGGCCTCGCCGCCAGCCACGGCTGCCCGCCGTCGCGCCGGGTGGTGCTGGCGCTGGCGCTGGCCGCGGTGGTGACGCTGGCGGCGGTTGGGCCGGCGGTGCTCGGCGTGGCGCTGGCCTCGCTGGCGGCGGCGGCGGCGGTCGGTCTGCTGGCGCTCCGGCACCTGCGCGGCTACACCGGCGACGTGCTGGGCGCGGCGCAGCAGGCGGTGGAGATCGCCGTGCTGCTCACCCTGGTGGCGCTGCGGTGAGCCCCGCCACGAGCACGGTGGTCACCCGCTGGTGGCTGGTCCGCCACGCGCCGATCACCGCGCCGCCGGGCCTCATCACCGGACAGCTGGACCTGGACGCCGATGTGGCTGGCGTGGGCGCCGCGGGCGGGCTGCCGCCGGGCGCGGTCTGGCTGGCGACGCACCTGCGCCGCACGCGGCAGACCGCCGCCGCGCTCGGCGCCCCCACCCCGCGCATCGAACCCGACCTCGCCGAGCAGAGCTTCGGCGACTGGCAGGGCCTGACCTACGACGCGGTGGACGCCGACGCCTCGCGCCGCTTCTGGAGCGCCCCCGCCAGCGAGCGCCCGCCCGGCGGCGAGAGCTTCGCCGACGTGGTGGTCCGGGTGTCCGCCGCGCTGGAGCGGCTGACCGCCGCGCACGCCGGCCGCGACGTGGTGGCCGTGGTGCACGCCGGCACCGTCCGCGCCGCGCTGGCCCTCGCCCTCGGCCTGGAGCCGGAGGCGGCGCTGCGCCTCCAGGTGGACACGCTGTCGCTGACCCGCCTCGACCACATCGCGACGCCGGGGCACCCGCCGGCGTGGCGCGTGGCGGGGGTGAATCACCCGTGGCCGCGCTCGCTGTCCAGGTGCGCCATCTGCGACGGGGCGTAGCGGTCGCCTGCCGCGGCCCCCTTCGGTACCGCCGCCTCGATGGCCGCCAGATCCTCCACCGACAGCGTCAGGTCCAGCGCGCCCAGCGATTCCGCCAGCCGGTCGCGGCGGCGCGCGCCGACCAGCGGCACGATGTCCGTCCCGCGCGCCAGCACCCAGGCGATGGCGACCTGCGCCACGCTGGCCGACAGCCGCTCCGCCACGCCGCGCAGCGCGTCCACCAGCGCCAAGTTGCGCTCCAGGTTCTCGCCCTGGAAGCGCGGGCTGACGGCGCGGAAGTCCTTCTCCGCCGCCTTGCCCTTCGACCAGTGGCCGCTGATCAGGCCGCGCGACAGCACCCCGTAGGCGGTGACGCCGATGCCCAGCGCGCGGCACGCCGGCAGGATCGCGTCCTCGATGCCGCGGGAGATCAGCGAGTACTCGATCTGCAGGTCCACGATGGGGTGCACGGCGGCGGCGCGGCGGATCGTCTCGGCGCCGACCTCGGACAGGCCGATGTGGCGGACGTAGCCGGCCTTCACCATGTCGGCGATGGCGCCGACCGTCTCCTCGATCGGCACCGCCGGGTCGAGGCGGGCCGGACGGTAGACGTCGATGTACTCGGTGCCGAGCCGGCGCAGCGTGTACGCCAGCGCCGTCTTCACCGCCGACGGCCGCGCGTCGTAGCCGATCCAGTTGCCGGCCGGGTCGCGCTGGGCGCCGAACTTGACGCTGATCTGGACGTCCTCGCGGCGGCGGCCCTTCAGCGCCTCGCCGATCAGCATCTCGTTGTGGCCCATGCCGTAGAAGTCGCCGGTGTCGAGCAGGGTGACCCCGGCGTCCAGCGCCGCGTGGATGGTGGCGATGCTCTCCGCCCGGTCGGACGGGCCGTAGAGGTCGGACATGCCCATGCAGCCGAGGCCGAGGGCGGAGACCGTGGGGCCGGTGGAACCGAGGGTGCGCGTCGGGATCATGGTCGTTCTCCGGATGGGGTGTTCGTGGTGAGAGGGATGATGGCGCACCGCGGATCGTGCGATAATCCGGATTGAGCCGAACGACCTGTCCGGAATTCCGAACAATGCGCCGCCCCGACCTGTCCGACCTCGACGCCTTCGCCGCCGTCGCCCGCCACCGCAACTTCCGCCGCGCCGCGGTGGAGCGCGGCGTCTCCGCCTCCACGCTCAGCGATGCGGTGCGCGCCCTGGAAGAGCGGCTGGGGGTCCGCCTGCTGAACAGGACGACGCGCAGCGTGACGCCGACCGAGGCCGGGCAGCGCCTGCTCGACCGGCTCGGCCCGGCGCTGGACGAGGTGGGCGAGGCGCTGGACGCGGTGAACGGCTTCCGCGACACGCCGACCGGCACGTTGCGCCTCAACGTGCCCTCGGCCGCCGCGCATCTGGTGCTGGCGCCACTGGTGGCGCCGTTCCTCGCCACGCATCCGGGACTGCGGCTGGAGATCGTCGAGGACAACAGCTTCGTCGACGTGTTCGCCGCCGGCTTCGACGCCGGGGTGCGCTACGACGAGGCTCTGGCCAAGGACATGATCGCCGTGCCGCTGGGGCCGCCACAGCGCTTCGCAGTGGCGGCGTCGCCGGCGCTGCTGGCGCACGTCGGCGTGCCGGGGACGCCGCACGATCTGCTGGAGCGCCCCTGCATCCGCCACCGCTTCCTCAGCGGCGCCCTGCCGCCGTGGGAGTTCGCCCGCGACGGCGAGACGGTCAAGCTGTCGCCGGAGGGGCCGCTGATCGTCACCTCGGCCGACATGGCGGTGCGGGCGGCGGAGGACGGCGTCGGCTTCGTCCACAGCTTCGAGGGGTTCCTGCGCCCGTCGCTGGACTCCGGCCGGCTGGTCGAGGTGCTGGAGGACTGGAGCGACCGCTTCCCCGGCCCGTCGCTGTACTACCCCAGCCGCCGCCACGTGCCGGCGCCCTTGCGCGCGTTCGTGGAGTTCGTGCGTGCCCACCGCCGCCGGACGTAGCGGAACTTCCGCGGCGCGGCGGCGGTTTTCCGGAGTCCGTAGGGGGCTACCGAAGGAGAGGCACTCATGACCCGAGAGGCCACCGAGCGCGAGGCGGCCGACACGCTCTGGCAGATGATCAAGGGCATGCGGATCGCCATGATGACGACGCTGACCGACGCCGGGCACCTGCATTCGCGGCCCATGGGCACGCTGCCGCACGCCGGCTTCGACAACGCCACGCTGTGGTTCTTCACCGACGCCGGTTCCGACAAGGCGTCGGAGATCGAGCGGCACTGGCGCGTCAACCTCGCCTACGCCGACCCGGACGCGCAGAGCTACGTCTCGGTCTCCGGCGTGGCGGAGATCGTGCGCGACCAGGACAAGATCCGCCACCTCTGGCGCGAGATCATGACCACGTGGTTTCCGAAGGGACCGGACGACCCGAACCTCGCGCTGATCAAGGTCACCGTGGATTCCGCCGAGTACTGGGACAGCCCGTCCGGCGCCATGGTCTGGGCCTACGGCTACGTCAAGGCGAAGCTGACCGGCGAGCGGCCGAACCCGGGAGAGAACGCGCGGGTGGCGTTCCAGTAGGCTGCTTTACCCCCACCCTATCCCTCCCCCGCTGGGCGGGGGAGAGAACTCCGCCGCTTCTTGGAAGAGGGCAAGGATACCCCCTCCCCCGCCCAGCGGGGGAGGGTCGGGGTGGGGGCAAACGTGACTCCGTCACAGACACCCCCCTCCACAGGGCGTACACAGGACTCACACGAGTTCAATCCCTTCGCGGAGTGCCCTGTCCATGTTCTGCAGCAATGTCGGCGGCGTCGATCGCGCGCTGCGGGCCGTCGTCGGCCTGGTTCTGATCGCCCTGGTGTTCGTCGGCCCGCAGACCCCGTGGGGCTGGATCGGCCTGATCCCGCTGCTCACCGCGGTGCTCGGCTTCTGCCCGGCCTACACGCTGATCGGCGTCAGGACCTGCGCCACCAAGAGCTGACGCGCATGGCAAAAAGCCCCCTTCCCGGCGGGAAGGGGGCTTTTGCGTGTCCGTAAGAATCAGGCCCGCGGGGCGTGCTTGTTGAGGATGCGCTGCAGGGTGCGGCGGTGCATCTTCAGCCGGCGCGCCGTTTCCGACACGTTGCGCTCGCACTGCTCGAACACGCGCTGGATATGCTCCCAGCGCACGCGGTCGGCCGACATGGGGTTCTCCGGCGGGGCCGGCAGCGGCCGGCCGTCGGCCAGCAACGCCTGTTCCACCGCGTCGGCGTCCGCCGGCTTGGGCAGGTAGTCCACCGCCCCGGCCTTCACCGCCGCCACCGCGGTGGCGATGTTGCCGTAGCCGGTCAGCATGACGATGCGCGCGTCCGGGCGCGCGTCGCGCAGGCTCTTCACCACGTCCAGGCCGCTGCCGTCGGCCAACCGCAGGTCGACCACGGCGAACGCCGGGGCGGACTCCTGCGCGACCTCGATGCCGACCTGCACGGAATCCACCGCAACCACGTTGAAGCCGCGCTTTTCCATCGCCCGTGCCAGGCGGATGCGGAACGGCGCGTCGTCGTCAACGATCAGCAGGCTGCGGGTGACGTCTCCGTTGAACGTGAGCTTCGTCACATCCGTGACGGGACCCTCGTCCGATGCCATCGGGTTATCCACCACTAGTCCTTTGGTTCTAGGATAGCACGGTCCCAGCGTACGACAACTCGCGCGCCACCGCCACGATTATTAGTGAACGATACGCTCGCGCCGGTCTTTTCAAGCAGCGTTTGCGCAATGAAAATGCCCAGGCCCATGTGCCCTCCGCGCTCGGCGCGGGTGGAGATGTAGGGCTCTCCAATACGGCTTAGGACCTGCTGCGGGAAGCCGGGACCGTCGTCGTTGATCGCCACTACCACGCTGCCCTGGTCCCACGCCGCCTGCACGGTGACCCGGCGCTGGGCGAACTGGTGCGCGTTCTGGATGAAGTTGCCGAGGCCGTGGATGATCTCCGGGCTGCGGCGGATCACCGGCTCCTCGACGTCCGGGGCCGGCACCGCCTCGACCACGAAGTCGATGGTGCCCAGGTGGTGCGGGGCGCCGGCCGCCCCGATCAGCGCGGTCAGCGGCAGCCGCTCGAATGGGTCGCCGCCGTCGGCCTCCGGCTTGCGGGCGAGGTCGGCGAGGATCTCGCGGCAGCGCGTCACCTGGCTGATGAGGAGCTGCACGTCCTCCGCCGCTTCGCCGCCGGGCGGCAGCTCGCGCGACAGCTCCTTGGCGACCACCGCGATGGTGCCGAGCGGCGTGCCCAGTTCGTGCGCCGCCGCCGCGGCCAGCGCGCCCAGCGACGACAGCCGCTGCTCGCGCGCCAGCGCCACCTGGGTGGCGGCCAGCGCGTCGGCGAAGCGGCGGGCCTCGTGGGCCACCCGGAAGACATAGGCCGCGATGAACACCGCCGACACCGACAGCGACATCCACAGCCCGAACGCCAGCAGCGGCGCCACCACCGGCGTCGGCTCCGCCCACGGCAGCGGGAAGTGCCACAGCGCCAGCACGGTCAGGCAGAACAGGTCCAGCCCGCTCAGCAGCACCACGCTGTAGCGCGACAGGATCGCGGCACCCACCGTGATCGGCGCCAGCAGCAGCACCGCGAACGGGTTCGACAGGCCGCCGGTCAGGTACAGCAGCAAGGTCAGCTGCAGCATGTCGTAGGCGAGGTACAGCGCCGCGTCGCGGTCGGCCAGCCGCAGCCGCCCGCCGCGCTGCGCCATCGCCACGAGGTTGAGCAGCACCGAGGCGCCGATCGCCGCCAGCACCGGTCCGACCGGCAGCGGGAAACCCAGCCCCCAGTGCACCATCGCCACCGTGGCGAGCTGCCCGGCGATGGCGATCCAGCGGATGAGGATGAGCGTGCGCAGCGTCACCCGCCCATCCTGGGCCGACCAGATGCCGGGCGGCAGGACGAACGCGGACGACGCGCCCGGCGAGGAGCCCGACGAAGCGGACGTGGCGGCGAGGGTCATGGGAGGAATGCCAGCAGGTTTGTGATTCCGGGATCAACGGCCATATTCTTCGCCCATGAACCAACCCTCCATCAAGGCCGCGATTAGGACAGATCGCCTCACCAAGCGCTTCGGCGACGTCACCGCGGTGGATTCCGTCTCGTTCACGGTGGCGGCGGGCACGGTGACCGGGCTGCTGGGCGGCAACGGCGCCGGCAAGACCACCACCATCTCCATGCTGCTGGGCCTGCTGCTGCCGACCTCCGGCACGGTGGAGGTGCTGGGCGCCGACATGGCGCGGCACCGCCACGCGGTGCTGCCGCGCATGAACTTCTCCTCCCCCTACGTGGAGCTGCCGCACCGCCTGACCGTGCGCGAGAACCTGACGGTGTACGGCCACCTCTACGGCCTGCACGGCGTCCGCGCCCGGGTGGAGGAACTGGCCGAGGCGCTGGACCTGACGAAGTTCCTGGAGCGCCCGTCGGGCAGCCTGTCGGCCGGGCAGAAGACCCGCGTGGCGCTGGCCAAGGCGCTGCTCAACCGGCCGGAGCTGCTGCTGCTCGACGAGCCGACGGCGTCGCTCGACCCCGACACGGCGGACTGGATCCGCACCTACCTGGAACGCTACCGGGCGGAGTCCGGCGCCACCATCCTGCTGGCCTCGCACAACATGCTGGAGGTCGAGCGGCTGTGCGACGACGTGCTGATGCTGCGCCAGGGCCGCATCGTCGACCACGGCGCGCCGGCCGCGCTGATCGCCCGCTACGGCCGCGCGTCCCTGGAGGAGGTGTTCCTCGACATCGCCCGCGACCGCAAGGCGGAGGCGGCGGAATAGTTTTCAGGCCCCCTCCCCATCCCTCCCCCACTGCGCGGTGGAGGGGG
>NZ_JBOZRT010000008.1:0-44178 GCF_050789165.1 Azospirillum sp. | reverse complement strand
GCTCATCGAAACCGCCAAGAGCAATGGGCACAACCCGCGCCTCTGGCTGACCCGTGTCCTGGAGACCTTCGGGCGCGACCGCGACCTCACCGACTACGATGCGCTCCTGCCCTGGAGCATGGCGCCGGAGCCCGCCACTGCCTGAGGGACGTTCCGCGGCCGCTTACACGCGCTCCGATCCAATGTACGCGGGCTACCGTTTCCCTGCTGAGGTGATCAGCTATGCCGTGTACTTGTACTTCCGCTTTCCGCTGAGCCTGCGCATGGTGGAGGAAATGCTGGACTTGCGCGGCATCATGGTCAGCCACGAAACCGTCCGCCAGTGGGGCCGGAAGTTCGGCCAGGCGATTGCCACCCGCATCCGCCAGCATAAGGGGCTGAACAACCGTGCCGAGAACTTGCCTCAGCCGACCCGGCGACGCGAGCGGCAGATGAAGCGCTTCAAGTCAGCCCGTCAGGCGCACCGCTTCCTATCGATCCACGAGCCGATCCATGACCTCTTCCGCCTCCGCCACGATCACCTCACCGCCTCCGAGTTCCGAACCGCCCGGCTCCAAGCCTTCGCTGCCTGGGCCGAGGTCGCCCGCGCGCCCTTGCCCGCGTAAGCTCCCGGTCCACCGGCTATGCCCGCTCAAACCGCGCCGCCTTTCATCACCGCCGCCAACGAGTTGACGGTGCCCCGGCACCGGCCCATGATTCAACGGTATAGGCAAATGTGCTGCACGCCTCTCCGGAGGGGGCGCCTCCGGAGAAGCGCACTCAAACATCACCACTGATCGCGGTCTATGCGTTCCACCGGAAGCCCAGCCGCCTTCCACGAATCCACACCGCCCCGGTACCAGCCAACGTTGGCGTAGCCGAGGCGCTGGGCGCGCAGCGCAGCATTGTAGGACAGCCAGCACTCCGAACTTAGGCAATAGAAGACCACCGGCTTGGTTTTGTCGCCGCCCGTCAGCTCATCCAAGCGCTTCGCCATGCGCGCTTGGGTCGGGTCGTCGAAGCCGGCCCCCTGTCCTGCGCCGCTTAACCACACGGAGCCGGGCAGCGCGTTAACCCAGGAGCCGGTGAGCACATTGATCAGGACCGGCTTGCTATTGCCCTGGAGCGATTGGGCAAGGGCATGGGTAGCGACCACCTTGGCACCGGGCAAGGTGACCGGAGTCGGCGCATGATAACTGCCTTTGCGAATGATATCCTGAGGAGCAACCCCCCAGTCCTTATCCTCGGCGCTAAAAGGACGCGCCTCAAGCTGCGATGCCACCTGGGTCATTGGTTGATTGGAGGTGCTCGAAGCTTGGCAACCGGCAAGAAGAAGTGACGACGTAGCGATAAAAAATGCAAGCCTTTGCATAATAGCGGAGGCTCCTCTTCCTGAGAACCACCAAAACATCGTTGTCCGGAACCGCGTCCTTAGCTTGACGCCTTGGTCAGCGTGAGATCGGCACGGCCACGACCGGTGATGACCTGTCCTTCCATCGCACCCGGCTTCGAAATCGAGTGCGCCTCAACTCGACCGGACGCTGCATCGAAGAGGATGCTGTAGCCGCCGTTTGTGACTTCGACGTCGATGTCGGTCGGACGCCCGCGCCCGTTGGAACGCTCGCTGGCGGTGTAACCCTTTGCCTTGAGGGTATTGTTACTCAATCCCTTGGTTACGCTCTCGATGGCAAGAGTGATTTTCACGCCACCGGTGCCGGCACCGTTTGCGCTGCCGTTCCAAATACCCGCGAGTTCTTTAGCGACATTGGCCAAGCGCGGATCACCGGAGGTAACCGATGGATCGATTGTCGAACGGAAGTCGGAGCCGATGATCTTTGTCTCGCTGCCCGCCCCGGACGTGGTCTGGCAGGCAGACAGAGCGGCAGCGGCGGCCAGCAGGCTAATGGTGCCGAAACGACCCAGACCGTTCAAGATGCGCATTTATATGAGATCCTATTCTTGTTGCTGCCCGGCGGCCCTACCGGGGGCGTCGAGGCTGCAACTTAGTAGAGCAATTTTTAAAAGCAATCTAACATTTGGGAAAAGCTGGAGTGGCTGCTCAGCTTCGGCTTTTATGAGTTGCTCAGGATCGCGTATATGGACGCGCCATCCATCGTAACCGAGGAGGCCATTACCGACGCCATCGCTGAGCCAAGGTGAGAGGGTCCCGGATCGCACCACCACCGGTAGAACCTTCATGCGCCTTATCCAGTTCACTACCCGCAGAGTCTCCGCGCTGGCGTTCGGCGCCGCTCTGCTGGGCGGCTGCCAGACGGCGCTCAAGAAGGCTGTCGTTCCCGGCGAGCCTGTGGCTCTCGCTCCGGCGGCGTTCCGGTGCCCACCGATGGGCACTGTGGTCGAGTACGAGGCCGGGCGCACCATAACCTACCTCGCCCAGGAACAACCAGACGCCTGCCTCATCACGAATGGCGCGCGCACCCAGTCCATGATCTACAACCTCGTCCCCGCGGACCGCCGCGCTGCCGACGCGCTGCGCTCGGTGCTGAGCAAGCTGTGGCCGCTCCAGGTCGGCAAGGCCGTGACCTCCGAGCGCGACCCCTTCCTCACGGGCAACGACGACATCGACGCCAAGTTCGTTACCGGCGTCGATGAGACCATCACCGTGCTCCGGTCCGAACGCCTGATCACACCAGCAGGTACCTTCGACACCTATGTGATCGAACGCGCCTACACCAGCCTGTATGGAAACAGCGCCGGACGGTATTACTACTGGTACGAGCCGCAGAACGGGCTTCTGCTCAAGGGGCTGTACGAACGCGATTCAGGCGTCAACAAAGTACGGGCGCCGAACATGACCGCTCAGCGCGTCCAGGTCGGCGCCGGCCACAGCCAATAATCTCAAGATCCGCAGATCATGACCGATGCTGTTTTACCATCTGCTCACGGTGATGATCGATTGACGTAATTTGGATCGAGGGGCGCTCAAGAATTCCATTGCCTCGATTCTCGCAAGGTACTGACTTAGTGCCGTGCTTGAGCGTCTCCCTTGGTCACGCTGCACCGTCCCCGTCCAATGTCCTGGATCATTGCCGAAAATGCTGTATTTGGTGGTAGCTGCTGTTGCCAGTTCCACAAGAGGCTCGTCGTGTCGCTTTCCCGTTTTGCATGCGCCGCCCTGGTCACGCTCGTCCTGACCGCCTGCCAGACCGTCGGCGGGGAAACCCAGCCCAAGCGGTTTTCGACCGCTGTCGACCAAGTTGCTGTGACACCGTCCTCGAAAATCACGGTGGTCTACGTTGGCGCGTACAACTGCCCCTACTGCCTCAGCTGGGAGTCGGCGAAGGACTCGGTCATTGCTCGTCTGCGCGCCAAAGGCGTCGAATACCGCGAGGCCGTGTCACCCTCCTACAGCAACACCTCCGCCCCCTACTACTGGCCCGACGACCTGAAGTGGATTACCACGCAGAACGCCGCCTTCGTGGCGCGTGGCACGCCGCGTTTCCTGGTCCTGGTTGACAACGCGATCGTCGCGAATCAGGTTGGGCTGGGCAACTTCCCTGAGGACTACATCAACCAGCTCGTGGCCGCGCGGACGCCGAAGGCGAACTGACCATGCGCTCACCGTTCACCCCTGCGGTGCTGGCCCTCGCGGCGGCCCTCATGACCAGCGGCGCCTACGCCGGCCCGTTTGGGACCACCCCCGACGTTAACCTTACCTGCCAGCGCGAGCCGGCACAGGTGGTCGTGATTTTAACTCCCGGCCCAGAGGTGCAGATCAACGCCGAGTACGGCGTCACTGTGACGCCGACCAAGAGCGACACCAGCGCCTGGGGCATCTCGCTGCCGATGGTCAGCAAGGGCGACAGCGACTACTTCCCAGGCAGCGTCCGCCTTGTTCTGCCGCTCGACGGCGCCGTCAGCCCTCCGTCATTACACGTCGAGTACGCCTATTGCAGCAAGGCCGGCGTGTGTATGCCCGAGGACGCGGACATTGTCTGTGCCGCCGCGCCGAACGCCACCGCCTCCTGATCCTCCTGCAACGGACCGCCCCTTGTTCGGGATGAATTAGGCAGTGTCTGACGGAGCGGGCGTGTTGGAACTGTTGGAAGCGGTAGCCCCCTCCAGCCGGAGTGGCCGCGATGCGCCGCCATGAACTCTCGGACGCCCAGTGGGCGCTGGTATCCGAGTTGATGCCGCCTGATGGCTGCCCTGGCGGGCGATGGCGCAGCCACCGTGACGTCGTCAACGGACTGTTCTGGACGCTGAACGCCGGCATGCCCCGGCGCGACGTTCCGGCGCGCTATGGGCCGAGGCAGACCATTGACGACCGCTTCGTGCGTTGGCGGCGCAATGGCTTGTTCGGCCGGCTGCTGGAGCGTCTGCACCTGCGCCTGGATGAGCAGGGACGGATCGATTGGGATGTCTGGTGCGTGGACGGCACCAACATCCGTGCCACCCGGGCCGCCGCCGGCGGCCGAAAGGGGGGATGCCGCTGAGCCGGACGATCATGCCCTTGGCCGCTCGCGCGGCGGCTTTGGCTCCAAGATCCATCTGGTGACCGACGGCAGCGGGCTGGCCCTGGCCGTTCTGCTGACCGGCGGGCAGGCGGCCGAGGTGCCCTGCCTGCAGGCGTTGCTCGCCGCGGTGCGCTCCGACCGCTCGCCGACCTATCTGATCGGCGACCGGGCCTACAGCCGCCGCGCGGCGCGCACGTGGCTGCTGATAGCTCGCCATGATCCCGCCCGTCCCGACAGGAGCGGCGGTGTACTCGGATCCCCGGACCCTGTCTCGCTCACCGGCGGGCCCTTCCATCGCGCAATGAATCATCAAAGTGCGCACGCAGTCAAAACGTCTCGACTCCGTGAACGCGCATATATGCTCGAAACAGCCGATGGGCGTGCGCACGGTGTTGGCGACGGCATCTTTCTCGGATCCCTAGGGTCCGTCGAAAAATAACCACCGTATGTATAGAAAATGCGGTCGATGGTCAGAGTGACAGTTACCGTATCTGCGTAAACCGTTGCACCCTTCGACGGCGCATGTGAGGCGCGCACCATCCATTGGGAGCCCCCTGGCGGCCTTCATGCCCCGGCGTTCGTCCCGAACGCCCGATGGAGGGCCAGGGCAAGCAACCAGCAAGCTATCCGGGGCGAGCCATCGGGAGAGGCCGGTTGGTGCAGGAGGAGCATGATGACCGTCCGCCGCCACTTCCCACGTCTCGTCAGCCCACGTCTCGTCAGCATCGCCGCCCTCCTCACAGCCTGCTTCCTGTCGATCTCCCTCCCGCACTCGGCGGCCGGGCAAACCGCCCTCACCAACATCATTCCGCAGGACGCGGCCATCACCGCTCATGCCAAGATCACTGCCCTCGACCTTGCCCGCCGACAGGTCACGCTGACAGGACAATCGGGCGCGCGGGTAACCGTCCAGGCCGCCCCTGCCGTACGTCTCGAAATGCTCAAGGTCGGCGACGTGGTGGATGCCCAATACCACCGCTCCGTCGCCTTCCTCATCTTCCCCCCGAACACGGCGGCACCGGAAGGCGAGATCGAGCGAACGATCGCCCGTCCGGCCGACGTGCCGGGCGGGTTGGGCGTCCAAGCGGCGCGCGTAGGCGGTCTGGTGGTCGGCGTTGCCCCCGGCGCGCACAGCCTGCACGTCGTCGATCCCACGGGCGGCGCGGTCTTCACCGTCAATGTGACCGATCCCGACCGGCAGGCTGCCCTGCCAAAGCTGAAGGTCGGCGGCATCATCACCGCCGTGATCAACGAGGCCCTCGCCGTGACCATCCAGCCGGCGACCAAAGGCCTGTTCTGAGCATCCGCATCAAGGGGTTCGACCATGAGCTTGGATCAAGACACCACCCTGCCACTCGACCATCTCGTATCGACCATGGAGGCCCGCCTGGACGCTTGGCGCGTCTTGAACGCCGCCTGCCGCGCCTGGGCCGCGACCGGGGATGAGACCGCCAAGCAGGCGGTGGAGCATCAGCTGCGCTGTCTGCGCTCGCTGGAGGAGTTCTACGCCTTTCCCGGCCGGCAGCTCATGGGCAATCTGGCCGAGCTGGCGGCGGAAGGGGAGGCGGCCGGCGCGGCGCGGCTGAGTGCGCGGTTGAGCACCGCGCTGTTGTCGAAGTCCTACCACAGCAATCCCGGCGAATGGGACGGCGACGAATCCTCGCTGGACAACGCCGACCGTCTGCCGCCCGCCTTGGACGGAAACGGCGGCGACGTGCATCGGCCGTACTTCGAGGTTCTGGTCGTCACTCCGACGCCGCAGGCCAAATGGGCTGAGGTGAGCCGCGAGATGCGCCGACTGCGCCGTCGGCAGGACCCGTTCGTCTACGAACTGGTGATCGTCGGCAGTTTCGAGGATGCGGCACTGGGTGCCGTTCTGAACCCCGCCATCCAGGCCGTGGTCGCCTATGACGGCTTTCCCTTTGCGTCGCAGCACGACGTGCCGCTGCTTCACCGGTTCCTGCAGGCGCATGTGCCGCCCGGCGCCGCCGACCTGACCGGCGAGGCGATGACCCCGGCGCTGGTGCGGATGCTGAAGAATCTGCGGCCGGAACTGGACCTCTATCTGCTCAGCGACCGCAAGGTCGAGGAGATGGCGGCCAACCCCGAACTCGCCTGCGTGCGCCGCGTCTTCTACGAGGTGGAGGAGCCGCTGGAGATCCACCTCAGCATCCTCAAGGGTATCAACGAGCGCTACGAGGCGCCGTACTTCGACAACCTCAAGAAATACTCGCAGCGCCCGATGGGCACCTTCCATGCGCTGCCGGTCGCCCGCGGCAAGTCGATCTTCAAGTCGAACTGGATCCGCGACATGGGCGAGTTCTACGGACTCAACCTGTTCCTGGCGGAATCCTCGGCCACCACCGGCGGCCTGGACAGTCTGCTGGAACCGACCGGCCACATCAAGACCGCGCAGGAGAAGGCGGCGCGCGCCTTCGGTGCCGATCGCGCGTTCTTCGTCACCAACGGCACCTCGACCTCCAACAAGATCGTCGAACAGGCGCTGCTGCGCCCCGGCGACATCGTGCTGGTGGACCGCAACTGCCACAAGTCGCACCACTACGGCATGGTCCTGGCCGGCGCCCGGCCCGTCTACCTCGAGGCCTATCCGATGATGGAGTACTCGATGTACGGCGGGGTGCCGCTGCGCACCATCAAGAAGGCGCTGCTCGACCTCAAGGCGGAGGGCAAGCTGGATCGTGTCCGCATGCTGCTGCTCACCAACTGCACTTTCGACGGCCACGTCTACAACGTGCGCCGGGTCATGGAGGAATGCCTGGCGATCAAGCCGGACCTGATCTTCCTGTGGGACGAGGCGTGGTTCGGCTTCGCCCGCTTCTCTCCCTTCTTCCGCCAGCGCACCGCCATGGGTGCGGCGGCGCTGATCAAGCGGGCGATCGCCGGTTCCGACTACCGCAGCGCGCTGGAGGCTCAGCGCCGCGAGGTCGGCGCCGATCCGGATCCCGCCGACGTCCGTCTGCTCGACCGCCGCCTCGTGCCCGATCCGGATAAGGTGCGGGTGCGCGTCTACCAGACCAACTCGACCCACAAGTCCATGTCCGCGCTGCGCCAGGGATCGATGATCCTGGCCTGCGACCAGGACTTCCATCACATCGAGGAAGCCTTCCACGAGGCGATCTTCACCCACACCTCGACCTCGCCGAACCTGCAGATCATCGCGTCGCTGGACGTCGCCCGGCGCCAGATGGAGCTGGAAGGCTACGAGATGGTGATGAAGGCGACCCAGCTGGCCCTGATCATCCGGCGCGAGGTCAACCGGCACCCCTTGGTGTCGAAGTACTTCCGGGTGCTGGACCTGGGCGAGATGGTCCCGGCGGACCTCCGACAGACCGGATTGGAGAGCCTGACCAGCACCGACTGGACCAAGGCCATCGAATCCGTTTGGAACGATGAGTTCGTCCTCGATCCCACACGCCTCACGCTGGTGTGCGGTTCGGCCGGGTTCGACGGGACTGCGTTCAAGGGCCTGCTCGCCGAGAAGTACGACATCCAGATCAACAAGACGTCGCGCAACAGCATCCTGCTGCAGACCAACATCAACAACACCCGCAGCGACGTCGCCCACCTCATGAAGGTGCTTGTGGACATCGCCACCGGCATCGAGGAACGGCTCGCCGCGGGCGGCGAGGAGGCGGTGGCCGCCTTCCAGGGGCGCGTCGCGGCGCTGATGAAGGACGTGCCGGACATGCCGAACTTCAGCCGCTTCCACGACCATTTCCGCGAAGATCCGCACAGCACGACGAGCGAGGGGGACATGCGGTCCGCCTTCTACCTCGCCTACGACGAGGCCTCCTGCGAGCACGTGAAGCTCAACAGCCGGGAGATCGACCGCCGGCTGAAGAACGGCCCGGAGCTGGTCTCCGCCAACTTCGTGATCCCCTATCCGCCGGGCTTCCCGATCATGGTGCCCGGGCAGGTCATCACCGCGGAGACGATCGAGTTCATGCGCAAGCTCGACGTCAAGGAGATCCACGGGTACCAGGCCTCCCTCGGGCTGAAGCTGCTGAACCCGAAAGCCCTGGTGGCGCAACCGGTGATGCGGATCGAGGTGGCGTAGGCGGAACGCCCGCCGATCGCCTGTCTGACCCGGCTGGAAAAGAGGTGCGTGATGGATGCGTTCTTCCAGTTCCTTCAGGCCAACCCGTTCATCCTGCTGTTCTTCACCGTCGGCGCCGCAGTCGGCGTCGGCCGGATCAGCATCAAGGGCTATGGGCTGGGCATGGTCGCGGCCGCCATCGTGGTCGGGGCCGGCCTTTCCATCTGGGCGTCGGTCTACGGGGTAAAGCTCCAGCTCAACGAATGGGCCAAATCGCTCTTCTACTACCTGTTCATGTACGGGGTGGGGCTGCGCGTCGGCCCCAGCTTCGTCAACAGCCTGAAGGGCGACGGCCTGAAGTTCGTCGTCCTCTCCTTCGTCTCCTGCTTCGTCGGTCTGGCCATCATCATCGCCGGGGTGCGGATCTTCGATCTTCCTCCGGGGACTGCGGGCGGCATTCTGGCCGGTTCGCAGACGATGTCGGCCGCCATCGGCTCGGCCGAGCAGGCGGTAACCGCCGGCGCCGTCACCCTGCCCCCCGGCACCACGCCCGAGCAGGCCAGCGGCATGATCGCGCTGTCCTACGGCATCACCTACATCTGGGGCACGGTCGGCATCATCCTGATCTGCAAGTACCTGCCGCGGTGGTGGGGTGTCGACGCCAAGGCCGCCGCCGTCGAGTACGAGCGGACCCACGGCGTGCAGAACGTGGACGACACCGGGCTGACCGGCTACCGTCCGTTCGGACTGCGCGCCTACCGCGTCGAAGGCGCCGACGTGATCGGCCATACCATCGCCGAGTTCCGCAACAAATACCCGATGTACCGCGTCGGCAACGTCCAGCGTGGCGGCCGATCACTGGGCGCCGCCGCCGACGTGGCGCTGGAACGTGGTGACGTGGTGGCGCTGGGCGGCCGGCTGGAGGATCTGACCGTCCACATGGGCGTGATCGGTCCCGAGGTCGCCGACAGCGACGCGCTGAACATCCCGCTCGACCAGGCCGAAATCCTGGTGACCCGCAAGGAGGTGGAGGGCAAGCGTCTGATCGACTTCCGCCAGACCGAGCTGGCCGGGCAGATCCAGTTGGGCGGCATCGAGCGTGGCGGCGTCCCCATCCCCATCGGCACCGACACCAAGCTGCAACGCCTCGACGTGCTGAGGGTGGTGGGGCTGAAGGCCGCCGTTGAACGCGCCGCCACCATCATGGGCCGCATCGCCCGCCCCAGCACGGCCACCGATCTGCTGACCCTGTCCGGCGGCATGATCCTGGGCTTCCTTATCGGCCTGATCCAGTTCCCGGCCTTCGGCGCCTCGGTGGGGCTGGGCAATGCCGGCGGGCTGCTGGTGTCCGGCGTCATCGTCTCGTCGGTGGTGTCCCGGCTGCGCTTCTTCGGCAACACGCCGAACGCCGCCCGCAACGTGCTGGAGGACATGGGGCTGGTGGTGTTCGTCGCCATCGTCGGCGTGAACGCCGGAGCGGCGCTGCTCTCGCAGCTCACCGGCGCCATTGCGCTGAAGATCTTCCTGGTGGGCTTCATCGCCTGCTCAGTGCCGCCTTTCGTGGTGTGGGCGCTGGGCTACCACGTCTTCAAGATCAACCCGGCGGTGCTGATGGGCGGCGTGGCCGGTGCCCGCAGCCATTCCGGCCCGGCCCGCGAAGCCGCTAAGGAGATCGACAGCTCCGTCCCCTGGATCGGCTTCCCGGTCGGCTACGCCATCTCAGGCATCCTTCTGACCGTGCTCGGCTACTTCGCGATGATTCTGGCTTGAGACAACGCTTCGACCCAGGAGGACATCATGGACTGGATCGGCAACCTGTTACGCCATCATCCGGAGCTGGCCGTCTTCCTGGTGCTGGGGCTCGGTTACTGGATCGGGAGCTTTCGCCTCGGGCCGATCACCCTGGGGCCGGTCACCGGCGCGCTGTTCGCCGGCCTTCTCGTTGGCCAGCTCGGGATCCCCGTGTCGGACACGGCCCGCTCGCTCCTGTTCCTTCTGTTCCTCTTCGGCAACGGCTACGCGGTTGGACCGCAGTTCTTCCAGTCCCTGCGCGGCGATGGTCCCAAGGCTCTGGCGCTGACGGTGATCCAGTGCAGCGTGGCGCTCGGCGTCACCGTCCTCCTGTCCAAACTCCTGCGCCTTGACCCAGGCATGGCGGCGGGCCTGTTGACCGGCAGCCTGACCCAGTCGTCGGCCCTGGGCGCCGCGGTGGAGGCCATTAAGGAACTCCCCCTGACGGAGGCTGAGCGGCAGCTGATGTCGGCGCGGGTCGCCATCGGTGATGCGCTGACCTACATGTTCGGCACGTTGGGGGCCATTTTGTTCATCAGCCAAGCCGGCCCACGCCTGCTTGGAATCGATCCGCGACAGGAGGCGCAACGGCTTGAGGCCGAACTTGGCGTGAAAACCAAGCCGCCGGGTCTGATGAGCGCCTACACCATCTTCATCGCGCGCGCCTTCCGGCTCGACCGTCCCGAGCTTGCCGGACACACCGTCTCCGACCTGGAGAAGCAGGCGCCCAAACGTGTCGTGATCAACCGCATCCGGCGCGGAGACAGCATCATCGACGCGGCCCCCGACACCGCTCTGGCACAAGGCGACGTGCTGACGTTGACCGGCCGGCGGGCATGGGTCATGGAGATCGGCCCCACCCTAGGCCATGAGACCGACGACCCGGCGGTGCTGGATTTTCCCGTCATCCAGGCCCGGCTGGTGGTCACCAGCGCCTGGGCCGAGGGCAAAACGCTCCAGGAACTCAGCGCGTCGCCCGAAACCCGGGGTGTCTTCGTCCGCCGCATAACGCGGCTCGGGGAGACGATCCCGGTGCTGCCGGAAACGCGGATCAACCGCGGCGATCAGTTCGAAGTCATCGGCGGCGAGCCCGAGGTGAAGCGCGCCGGGCAGACGCTTGGCCGCGTCGAGAGCGAGACCCTGACCACGGACATGAGTGCGGTTGGGCTCGCGATTGCACTGGGGGCTCTTGCGGGCCTGCCGCAGCTGATCGTCGGTCCCCTGCATATCGGCCTTGGTACCAGCGTCGGCGCGCTGCTGGCCGGCGTGATCGTGGGGTGGCTGCATTCCCGCCATCCTGGTTTCGGCCAAGTACCGCCGGCGGCGCTGGACCTCATGCGCGTCGCCGGGCTGGCCGCCTTCGTCGGCATGGTGGGCATGCAGGCCGGGCCCCATTTCGTCGAGGCCTTGCTGGAATACGGCGTCGCGGTCGTATTGGGTGGTGCCGTCTGCACGTTGGTGCCGCTTCTGGTCGGAACGCTCGTCGGGCGATACGTCCTTGGACTCAGTCCGCTGCTCGCCCTTGGCGCGGCGGCCGGGGCACAGACCTCGACCCCGGCGCTCGCTGCCCTGCAGGATCGTTGCGGCAGCCCGGTTGCCGTTCTGGGCTATACGGTGCCCTATGCGATCGGCCAGATTTTGCTGACGGTCTGGGGGTCGGTCATCGTCGGTATTCTGACGTGAGCGGGACGACGGTTCACGGCAGCGTGTTGCAAGGAGGCGACGAGGACAAGAGATCGGCCGCTCCCGGTGACGGCTCAGGCGATGCGGGCCGGGTGAAACTCTTGCACTGAGACGGCACCGGCCTGGTTCTCATTTCGAAGAAATTGGAAGCCGGTCAGGAACCCTTCAGGCGCCGTCGGTATAACAGGAGCGCCGGCCGCATCGGCCCGTGGGGGCAGCGTCCGGGCGGCGATCGCCTCCGGTGTCCCCACACACCGCCAGCTCACCGCTCCGGCGCAACGCCGCATCGAAGGTCGCCCAGTTGTCCACACGGAACCGGCCCTTGGGGATCTTGTGGCGGTGGGGCTCATTGGCCTTGTACGGCATCTGGCTCTCGGTTCCAGCAGGGCTGCCGTCCTACCCGCCAACCCGTCGCCTGCCAGTCTCCGAACGATTTTCGCACCAATATCCCAAAGTGCCGAAGAGCCCCATTCCGATGCAGGTTGACACGATTCACACATTGATAGACACCGCAATTGCGGGAACTACCTCACGGTCGCGCTAACTTGGTGACCCAAAAGCCAATATTCCAAAACCATCGGTTACACATCCCGCTCGAACTCTATCACACAAACCGGACATCACTGGCGAGCAGGGCATCCTTAGTTACACCCAGGAGCGTGACGGAACTCTCCAAGCCGCCAATCGGGTCGATAAAGCTGATGACCGCATTGCCGGCGGTGGTGGTCGTGTGTGCGAGCAATGAGTCCGGGCCGCCGTCGAAGGCAGCGAAGATGCGGCTGTCGACTTCAAGTCTGTCTTCATTGACATCAAAGCCGCGGATAACGTCACGACCAAACGCAATCGTGTTCATTCCCTGTTCGCGGTAGTAGAGAAAGGTGTCCGCTCCGAGGCCGCCGTTCAGGTCGTCATCGCCCAGTCCGCCCCAAAGCGTGTCGTTGCCCTCTCCTCCCAGGATCGTGTCGGCTCCAGCCCCGCCGGTCAGGAAATTAGCGGACACGTTGCCTGTAATACGGTCACTGCCCGAACCACCAAGCACGTTCTCGATGGAGACCAAGGTGTCGCGTCCGATATCGGTGCCTGACGCCGTTCCGGCGCTCAGGTCTACCGAGACCGGTGTCCGGATCGAGCTGACGTCGTAGGTATCCAAACCAGAGCCGCCATCGTAGGCGTCGTTGCCGTCGCCGAGCGTCGCAATAATCCGGTCGTCGCCTGCTCCGGCGAATACCCGGTCGTTGCCCTTGCCCGCTGTGATGGCATCGATATCGATCGTGCCGTCCAGTTTCTCCGGCCGATCGGTCCCCTGCACCGTGTTGATGGTGTAGAAGGGGCGCATCATCTCATTGTCCTCATGGGACAGGATGTGGCAGTGCCAGACGTACTCGCCGGGCAAGTCGAACTTCTCGATGATGCGCAGCATCTCGCCGGGTGCAACCCACACCGTGTCCTGGCTGCCGGTGTCCTCCGGGCGGAGCGGTACGGAGGCTGATGGGTCATAGTCGTTGCCGAGATAGCCGTCTCCGTTGAGGTCGGTGTCCGCCATCCGATACTTCCCAAGCACCTGGAACTGCACCTGGTGCAAGTGGATGGGATGGGCGTCCGCGGTGTTGTTGTAAATCTCCCAGACCTCGGTTGAGCCGCGCAGCGGATCCTCTGAGATGGGGTCGTCCCACATGCGCGCGCCAAACTTCACGGGCCGGCCGGAAATGTCGGTGGTGTCCTCGGCGGTTCCGAGCATCGGCATGATGTGCCCGTCCTCGGTCTCACTCTCGAACAGGCCGAGCTTGCGAACCGGGGTTGTGCCGAGGTCGACCGATGCCGCAAGGTCGCGATAGGCGGCGTTGAGCAGTGTGCCGTCCTGCACGGTGGCGAGCGGGGCCGGCGCGTTGCCGGTGGCCTGGAAGCGCATCACCTCGCCCACCGACGTTCCTTGAGCGGAACGGGCATCGCCGTCGAGGATGGTGGATCCGTCCGCGTTCAGCCCCTGAAACGGTGTCCAGGCCGGGCCGAAATTCTCCAGGGTAACCGCATCGCCGGGCGCCAGCTTCGAGAAGTCGAGTACCACGTCAACGCGGTCGCCGGGGGCGAGGACAATCTGCTCGTTCTGGGTGTGCTGGCCGTCACCATTGTCGATGGTGATGGCGCGGGGAAGCAGACCGCCATCGGTGCCCACCAGCGTCATCTTCACATTTGGGTTGTCCAGACACAGCGTGTAGAAACGCGAATCCGATCCGTTCAGAAGGTGGAAGGTA
Organism: Azospirillum sp.; assembly: GCF_050789165.1. Classification (NCBI taxonomy): domain Bacteria; kingdom Pseudomonadati; phylum Pseudomonadota; class Alphaproteobacteria; order Rhodospirillales; family Azospirillaceae; genus Azospirillum; species Azospirillum sp. The sequence goes on along the minus strand of NZ_JBOZRT010000008.1, from coordinate 29,938 downwards.
TAGGTGGTCCGATCCACGTCCATTTTCGGCCACGCCTTGCCGTTGACCAGCAGGAAGTCGCCAAAGAACTCAGGTGTGGCGAACGGATAGCCGTGGCTGCCGGGGAAGTCGTCGGCGACCGTGCTTCCATTGCCGGGGAGCGGGTCGTCCGCCGCATTGCCGGGCCGGTAAAGCTGCCCATCAGCGGTGAAGGCGCGGTCCTGGATTGCCGCACCGAACTCGTGCGCAGCATCGGGCAGAACGTTGGGCGGCGGGTTCGCCCGGCGCTGGTCGCCGAGGCCCGGAAGGTTCCCCATGAGTTGGTTGATGGTGTCGTCGCGCAGCAGGTAGAAGCCGGCAGTGCCCATGTACACATTGAGTCGGGTCACGCCCAGTGCATGGTCGTGGTACCAAAGCGTGGCACCGGATTGGCTGTTGTCATAGGTATAGGCGCCGGAGTCCTGCCCCTGTGTGATGACGGACTCTGGAAACCCGTCGAACGCCGCCTGCGTGTGGCCGCCGTGCAGGTGGGTGGCAATGGGCACTTGGCCACCCGCGTAATCCACGTTGGCCACGTGCAGCGTAGAGTCGAGCGGAATGTACCCGGGGTAGCCGGTGGCCGGCAGTTCATTGCGCCACGTTATATTTATCGGCGTGCCTGACTTGGCAACGATGGTGGGGCCAGGGTAGGAAGGCGTGAAGGTGACGCGCTTGCCGTTGATGCTCTCCACGCCGTATCCCCAGACCGTAGTCACGGCTCCGAGCGGCGAGCCGTCGTCGCCGTAGAGGCCCAGGTCCTGGCAGACTTGCCCGACGCCGATCACGAAGCTGCCGCCCCGTGTGGCGTCGAGGACAGTCGGCACAGCAAAATCATTTGTGAATTTGGGCTGCGTTTCTGCATCGAGAAGCTCGACCGCCATTTTCCACTCCCCGTTCTTTGGAAAAGGCATGCGGTATTGCACAGCACACACCGCGTGCCGATTCAGTTGTTTCTTGGCAAACAACATTAGCAAGCCCGCCAATCCCAAATTATTGGATTGGCGAAACACCGTGGCAATCCGACGAAAGGTGCTCTAGCTTTGAAAGCCTCGCAGGCTTTCCTATACTGACAAGGCAATTGGCCCTTGAGAAGACGCTAATACCCTTACTTTTTTACTTCAATTGACAAAATGGGGTAATGCATTGATGTGATGGGGTGGTGGGGAGGGCTGGGTGCAGCACGGTGTATCGAGGACGCTTGGCCCAATCATGTCGTCTCCGGATGGTCCATTGCTCCCGGGCTTCTGGACAGCGGCCCGCAGCGCGTCGAGATCGGCGGCCGGACCTTGGGCAAAGTTGCGCCGCGCCGTGGTGGATGCCGCCTCCAGCCAAGCAGCGAGAGACCTTGCGCTGTGCCGGCGCGAGGCCATCGGCGCACCACTGCGCAACCATGCGGCAGCGCGCCTGCCGACGTGTGTCGGCGGTGCTGTGCGCGGTTTCTCCACGTCCGGCGTGGAGCCGGGAGAGCGCGGGCGAACACCGGCGCCGCGGCAGGCCGATCTCCCGCAAGATCACCTGATCGTCAGCGGAACAGGGGGAAGCCGTCAGAACGCCGGGTTGCGCACCAAAATCCATACACGGTGGATGAACCGCGCGTCAGGCGGCCACCAGGCACCGGCCAAGCGCATCGACGAGAGTCTGGCCGCGCTCGTTCAGCAGGAGCCCGCCTCCCATGCGGTTCATCGTGTAGCCGAAGCTCAGGCCGTCGCCGGGGTCGGCGAAGCCCAGCGACCCGCCCGCACCGACATGACCGAACGCCCCCGGCGGCAGAACGGCGCTGTCGAGGCCACGGCAACGGTTGTCCATGGAGCGCATGAACCCGGCCGCGAAGCGCGTGGGTATGCGCAGCGTGGCGTCATCGTGCGTCGCCGAGGAGATCTCGGCCATCGCGCGAACCGTGTCCATGCGCAACAGCGGGCCGCCACCGGTCGCCAGCGGTGCGTAGAACCCGGCCAGGGCGCGGGCGTTGGCGACGCCGTTGGCGGCGCCGATCTCCGCCGCGCGTCCGGTGCGGCTGTTGAAGCCCTTCGGCCGCCAGCCGCCTGTGTTGAGGAAGTAGAGCGCCGACACCGAATCCGGCTCGGCCGCGACCGCCGCCTCGAAGCGATTGGCCGGCAGCCCCTTGGCCGGGCGGTAGGGGATGATGGGGGCGACGCGCGGCTCCTCCGCCTCCGGTAGCCCGATCCAGTAGTCGAGACCGAGCGGTCCGGCGATCTCCTCGGCGAAGAACCGGCCCAGCGACCGGCCGGAGACGCGGCGCACCACCTCGCCCACCAGCCAGCCGAAGGTCAGCCCGTGATAGCCGGTGCGCGTGCCCGGCTCCCAGAACGGCGCCTCCGCGGCCAGCCGGCCCGCCATGTGCTCCCAGTCGAACGCCGCGCCGTCCGGCAGCGGGGCGCGCAGCGCCGGCACGCCCGCCGTGTGGTCGAGCAGCATGCGCACGGCGGTCCCGCCCTTGCCGGCCTGCGCGTACGCCGGCCAATAGGCCGCCACCGGCGCATCCAGGTCGACGCGCCCACGCTCCGCCAGCAGGTGCAGGCACAGCGCGGTCGCCGCCTTGGTGTTGGAGAAGACGATGGAGACGGTGTCCTCCTCCCACGGCCGTCCGGTGTCGGGGTCGGCGAGGCCGCCCCACAGGTCGACCACGCGCTCGCCGTGCTGCACGACGCACAGCGAGGCTCCGACCTCGTCGCGCTCGTGGAAGTTGGCGACGAACGCCGCGGCCAGCGGCGCGAAGCGCGGGGCGACGCCGCCGCGCACCGTGCCACCGGGCACCGCCGCCTCGAAGGGCTGCATGGCGGGCCGCATGGCGCTCACCGCTGCTCCGGCGCGCGCGCCGAGAAGCCGAGGAGGTAGCGCGTGGTCGGCGACAGCCGCGCCGCCGTCGCCGGGTCCATGGTCGACACGAAGTCGGTGAAGCCGCGCAGCCAGGAGCGGTTGTAGTTGCACAGGATGGCGCGGCGCGGCCGGTCGGTGTCGTTGGGGCCGGAGCGGTGCCAGGTGTTCGACAGCCAGATCGCCACCGAGCCGGCGGGGGCGGTCAGCACCTTCTCGTCGTCGCGCGGGCCTTCCGACCAGGGCGGCGACTTGCGGAAGCGGTGGCTGCCGGGGACCACGCGGGTGGCGCCGTTGTGCTCAGTGAAGTCGTCGAGCAGCCAGACGTTCTGCACCGTCAGCGGAAACTCGGGCAGCGGCTCGGGGATCTGGCCGAGCGGCGCATCGACGTGCCAGGCGCCGCCGCCGGTGTGCGGGCCGATGCTGGTGGCCTGGAAGTCGTGCAGGTTGCAGTCCTCCCCCAGCACGTGGCGGACGAGGCGGAGCACCACCGGGTTCTCGATCAGCGAGGCCATCTCCGGGGCCTTGTTGACCAGTTGCCAGACGCGCTGCGAGCCGTCCTGGTCGAACAGGGTCGGCAGGTGGATGAAGTTCTTCGACACCTTGCCGTACGGCACCGGCCAGGGTGTGTAGGCGTTGCGCGCGCGGTCGTGGCGCATGCGGGCCAGCAGGCGCTCCACCTCGGCCTCGCTGACCGTGTAGTGCTTGCGGTAGTAGTTGCCGATCTCGGCGTCCTCCGGCCGCTCCTCACCGCCGCCGGGGACGGGGGGATGCTCGCGCTCTTGCGCCATCAGCGCATCGACGGTGTTGCGGTAGCGCTCCAGCTCGTCCGGCGCCAGCACGTTCTCGATGACGGCGTATCCGTCCTCCTCCAGCTGGCGCTGGACGCGGTCCAGGTCGATGGTCGGCATGACAAGCGACATTCAGTGTCCTCCCAGGGGGCTCATTGTCCGAGATAGGCGGCCTTCAGGCCGTCGTTGGCCAGCAGCTCGGCGCTGGTGCCGCTCAGCACCACGCGCCCCTGCTCGATGACGTAGCCGCGCGCCGAGATCTTCAGCGACCGGCGCACGTCCTGCTCGACCAGCAGGATGGTGACGCCCTCCGCGTTGATGTCGGGGATGCGCGCGAAGATCTCCTTGACGATCACCGGCGCCAAGCCGATGGACGGCTCGTCCAGCAGCAGCAGCTTCGGCCCGGTCATCAGCGCCCGGCCGATCGCCAGCATCTGCTGCTCGCCGCCGCTGAAGGAGCGGGCGAACTGCCGCCGCCGCTCGCGCAGGCGGGGGAACATGCCGTACACCCAGTCGAGGTTGCGGCGCGCCCGCGCCGGGTCGCGCAGGATGTCGCCGCCCACCATCAGGTTCTCCTCCACCGACATGTGCGGGAACAGGCGGCGGCCCTCCATCACCTGGGCGAGGCCCAGGCGCGCCACGGCGTGCGCCGGGCGGCCGGTCAGCCGCTCGCCGCGGAAGCGGATCTCGCCCCCGCTGGCGCCCAGCGTGCCCATGATGGTGCGGATCAGCGTCGTCTTGCCGGCGCCGTTGGCGCCGACGATGCTGACGATTTCCCCTTCCTCGACGGCCAGCGACACGCGGTGCAGCACGCGCACGTCGCCATAGCCGGAGCTGACCTGGTCGATCTGCAGCATTTCAGTCCTCGTCCTCTCCCAGGTAGGCGGCGATGACGTGCGGATCGGCGGCGACGGTCGCCGGATCGGCGTCGCAGATCTTGCGCCCGTGTTGGATCACCACCGCGCGGTCGCAGAGCTGCATCACCGCGTGCATGTTGTGCTCGACCAGCAGCACCGTGGTGCCGTCGCGCCGTATGGCGCGGATCAGCTCGATCATCCCCGTGGTTTCCACCGGCGTCAGCCCGGCCATCACCTCGTCGAGCAACAGCAGGCGCGGCTGCGTCGCCAGCGCCTTCGCCACCTCCAGGCGCTTGCGCCCGGCCAGCGTCAGCGTGCGCGCCGGCTGCTCCAGCCGGTCGCCCAGCCCGACGCGCTCCAGCACCGCGGCCGCCTGCTCGCGCGCCCGTTCCCGGTCGGGGTGGCGCAGGAACGCGCCGACCATGACGTTGTCCAGCACGCTCATGTCGCCGAACGGCCGCACGATCTGGAAGGTGCGCGCCAGCCCCAGGCGGCAGATTGCCGGCGGCGGGTGCCCGTCGATGCGCTTGCCGGCGAACCACACCTCGCCGCGCGAGGTCGTGTGGAAGCCCGAGGCCATGGCGAACAGCGTCGTCTTGCCGGCGCCGTTCGGCCCGATCAGGCCGACGATCTCGCCCTCTTGGACGGTGAAGGAGACCTCCTCGATGGCGCGCAGGCCGCCGAAGTACTTGGCCACGTTGCGGTATTCGAGCAGTTCCATCACGCCACCTCCACACCGGTGCGGACCGCGGCGCGGCGCGTGGTCGCACGGCGGATCAGGGCGACCAGACCGCGCGGCTCGAACCGGATCACCACCATCAGCAGCAGGCCGTACAGCATCATCGCCGCGCCCGGCGCCCCGTCGGTGAGGGCGCGCGCCACCTCCTCGGCCGGCAGCAGCAGCAGCGCGCCCAGCACCGGCCCCCACAGCGTGCCGCGGCCGCCGATGATGCAGATCACCGCGATCTGCACGCTGAGGTGCCCGCCGAACACCTTGTCCGGGCTGATGAACAGCACGTACTGCGCATAGAAGGTGCCGCCCGCCGCGGTCAGCGCCGCGCTCATCATGGCGGCCAGCAGCTTGCAGCGCCGCGCATCGACGCCGAGCGCCAGGGACGCCTCCTCGTCGTTGCGGATGGCGGTCAGGTAGTAGCCGAAGCGCGAGCGCAGCACCGCCCAGTTGGCGGCCAGGGCCAGCGCGACGAGCGCCACGGCGACGGCGTAGTAGAACTCCTTGCGGGTGTGCTGGAAGTACCAGGGGGCGTCGTGCAGCAGCCGCACCTCCAGCCCGCGCGGGCCGCCCAGCAGCTCGTGCGAGTTCTCGACGATCACCTTGAGGATGACGGCGGCGGCCAGCGTCGCCAGCGCGAAGTAGGCGCCGCGCAGCCGGAAGCACGGCAGCCCGATGACCGCCGCCGCGACGGTCGCCAGCCCCGCCCCGGCCAGCATGCCCAGCCACGGGCTGAGGCCGTAGGTGAGGAACAGGGTGGTCGAGGTGTAGCCGCCGATGCCGAAATACGCCGCGTGGCCCAGCGAGAGCTGGCCGGCGATGCCGCCGATGATGTTCCACGACAGCGCCAGATAGGCGTACAGCAGCGTCAGGATGACGATCGACAGCGTGTAGGGGTTGTTGAACAGAACCGGCAGCAGCGCCAGCGCGGCGACCAGAGCCGAGGCGAGAACGATGTCGCGACGCATGCTCACGCCTCCTCCAGTCCGAACAGGCCGGCCGGCCGGAAGTACAGCACGCCCAGGAAGATCGCGAAGATCAGCGCCTCGGAATAGGTGATCGGCAGGAACTGGGCGCCCATGGACTCGATCATCCCGACCAGGATGCCGCCCCAGAACGCCCCGCCGACCGAGCCGATGCCGCCCAGCACCACCACCACGAAGGCGCGGATGCCGTAGGAGTCGCCGATGAACGGATCGACCGGCACGACGGTGAGCAGCAGGCTGCCGGCCACGCCGAGCACCGCCAGCCCCAGCGCGAAGGAGACCTGGTAGACGGTGCCGCTGTTGATGCCCAGCACGCTCGCCGCCTCGCGGTCCTGGCCGGTGGCGCGGATCATGCGGCCGACGCGGGTGCCGCGCAGGAAGCCGACCAGCAGCAGCGTCACCGCGCAGGACACCACGAACCCGGCGACCTGCGGGTAGGTGAAGATCAGGTCGCCGACCATCACCACCTCGTTGGACCAGTCGCCCGGCGGGCTCTGGAAGTCCGGCCCGGCGATGACCAGGAACAGGTTGTCGAGGAAGATCCACAGCCCCGTGGTGAAGATCAGCACGCCGATCGGCTCGCGCGTCGCCTCCTTGCGGTAGATGGGCTCGATCAGCCAGCGCTGGGTGACGTGGCCCATCGCGTACAGGGCCGCCATCACCAGCGGGATCACCGCCAGCGGGTGCAGCCCCAGGTGGCGGCATCCCCAGAGCGCCAGGTACATGGCGATCATCAGGAAGGACCCGTGCGCGAAGTTGATGATCTTCATCACGCCGAACTGCAGGCTGAGCCCGAGCGCGATGAGGCCGTAGACGGCGCCGCTGGCGATTCCGTTCAGCAGGGCCTGGGCGATGGTGCTGGTCATCGGCATCCGTGAGACAGGGAATGAGGACAGGGGGCGCCGGCCGGCGCCCCCGCTGGGCGCCTTACTTGCGCTCGCTCCAGGCCGGGACCGGCCAGGTCATCTCGAAGCCCTTGGGCGTCAGCTCAGACGGCCAGACCGTGTAGTACTTGCCGCCGACGATCTGCTGCACGGCGAAGCGCTTCAGCGTGTTCTGGTTTTTGTCGTCGAAGGCGACGTCGTAGCCGAGCAGCTTGGTGACGTCGTTGCCCTTCATGACGGTCTGCGCCAGCGCGTCGCGGATCGCCTGCGGCTCGGCCTTGCCGGCGCGCTCCAGCGCGTCCTTGAGGATCCAGACGTCGGCGTAGGCGCTGACGCTCAGCTCCGTCGGGTCGACCTTGTGCTCGGCGACGTACTCGTCCCAGAAGCGCTTGGCGAAGGGCGTGGTGATGGCGGACTCGTAGCCGGCCCAGCCGGTGGTGGTGAAGGTGTAGTCGGTGCCCTTCACGCCCACGGTGGGGATGAAGGTGCGGTCGACGTGGCCGGCGGCGCTGCCCAGCACCGCCATGGTGTCCACCTGCATCTGGCTGATCAGCTTCTGCAACTGGATGGCGTCGCCGGTGTAGGAGGTGACGGTGACGATGTCCGGCTTCGCCCCCTTCAGCTTGACCACCAGCGGCCGCAGGTTGGGCGCGTTCGGCGCGTAGGATTCGTCCAGGACCACCTCCAGGCCCAGCTCCTTGAAGCGGGCCCGCAGGGTCTTGGCGAGATCCTGGCCCCAGTCGGTGTTCTCGAAGACGATGGCGGCGGTCTTCGGCTTGCGGCCGGTCTTCTCGGCGGCCCACATCACGAAGTCCACGGTGCTGTCGGCGTTGCCCGACGACGGGATCTGGGTGGGGCGGAAGACGTACTTGAAGCCGCGTTCGGTGATGTCGGCCTTGGCCGCGAGATCGACGATCCACGGAACCTGGTACTTCTCCGCCACCGCGGTGGCCGGGAAGGTCACGTTGCTCTGGAAGGCGCCGATGATGGCCGGCACCTTCTCCACGGTGATCAGGCGTTCAGCCTCGGTGATGCCGACCTTGGGGTCGCCGCGGGTGTCGACCTCGACCAGCGCGATCTTCGCCCCGCCCATCGACTTGATGCCGCCCTCGGCGTTGATGTGCTTGATCGCCAGATGGGTGGCCCGGCTCATCTCCTGGCCGATGGACGCCGCCGCCGTGCCCGACAGCGGAATCAGGTAGCCGATCCGGACGGGCTCGGCCGCCAGGGCGGTCGAGGTCGTCAGCCCGGCGATGGCGCAGGCCGCGGCGGCCAGCGCGGTTCTCCACGAACGGTGCGTGTTCATTGTTTCCCTCCCATGGTGCGTTCTTCGTTGATGTCGTTGCCGATCGGCGCCAGCAGCCGGCGGGCGAGCTTGCCCACCCCGGTCTTCGGCAGCGCGTCGGTCAGTGCCAGCGCGCGCGGCACCTTGTAGCGGACGAGCGCCTTGCGGCAGTGCGCGACCAGCTCGTCCGGGTGCACCGTGGCGCCCGGCTTCGGCACCACGTAGACCTGGACGACCTGTCCGTAGTAGCCATCGGGCGCGCCGAAGGCGGCGGCGTCCTGCACCGCGGGGTGCTCGAACAGCACCTCCTCCACCTCGCGCGGGTAGACCTTGTAGCCGCCGACGTTGATGGTGTCGGCCTTGCGGCCGGTGATGAACAGGTAGCCGTCGCCGTCCAGGTATCCGATGTCGCCGGTGTGCAGCCAGCCGCCGCGCAGCGCCTCGGCGTCGGCGTCCGGGCGGTTGCGGTAGCCGGTCATGACGTGCGGGCCGCGCACGCGGATCTCCCCCGCCTCGCCGGGACCGAGGCAGCGGGCGCCGGTGTCGGCATCGACGATCTCAAGCTCGCTGCACGGCACCGCCAGCCCGACCGAGCCGGTCTTGCGCACGCCGTGCACCGGGTTGTAGCAGAGCACCGGCCCCGCCTCGGTCATGCCGTAGCCTTCCAGGATGGTGCCGCCGGTGGCGGTTTCCCAGTCGCGCAGCGTCGTCTCGGGCAGCGGGGCGGAGCCGGAGTAGCACCAGCGCAGGCTGGACAGGTCGGCCGCGGCCAGCCCCTCGTGCCGCAGCAGGCCGCGGTAGATGGTCGGCCCGGCCGACATCAGCGTCACGCGGTGGCGCTGGACGGCGTCGAGCACCCAGTCCGGCCGGTAGCGCGGCAGAAGCACCAGATGCGCGGCGGCGTAGCCGGCCAGATGCAGGCTCATGGACACCGCCGAGACGTGGAACAGCGGCATGGAGCACAACGCCACTTCGGCCCCCCGCTCGGTCGGCAGCAGCGCCTCCCGCTGGGCGAGGTTCACGGCGAGCTGTCGGTGCAGGATGTTGACGCCCTTCGAGCGCCCCGTGGTGCCGCCGGTGTACTGCAGCGTGGCGAGGCCGTCGTGGCTCGGCAGCTCCGCCGGCAGCCGGGCGGAGCCGTGCGCGTGCTCCAGCGCCAGCGCCGTGCCGCTGCTGCCGGCGCACACCACCGAGGACACGCCGAGGGCGGCGCACAGCCCGTGCACGTCCGCCGCGATGCTGGTGTCGTAGACCACCAGCCGCGGCTGGCAGTCCTCCAGCATGGCGCCGATCTCGCGCCCGGTGTAGGCGGGGTTGAGCGGCACCACCTGCGCCCCCGCGGCGTGCGCCGCGTAGGTCGCCACCACGAGGTCCAGCGAGTTGCCCATGACCAGCGCGATGCGCTCGCCGGGGCCGACCAGGGCGCGCCAGCGCTGCGCCAGCCCGGCGACGGCGCGCAGCAGGGCGGCGTAGGTCAGCGTGGTGTCGCCGAAGGTCACTGCGGGGCGCTGCGGGTGGCTGTCCGCCGCCTCCGCCAGCATGTGCACCACCGAGGCCGGTACCGGCGGCAGCGTGTCCAGCCCGGCCACGCCGTCAGGCACCGGCGCGGGCCGAGCGCTTGCGGTCGCTCGCCTCCCACACCATGGCGCGGGCGCGCTCGCGGCCCAGCAGTTCGATGGGGTCGCGGTTGTCGATGTGCCCGTACTGCCCCTTGTAGACGGAGTAGCCGCACAGCTCCTGCAGGCGCCGCGGGAAGCCCTGCGCCGTCTCCCGCGGGATACCGAGCAGCAGGTTCTCCTGCTGGCGCACCCAGCCGGCGCAGTAATAGCAGGACAGTGAGAAGCGGCGCCGGTCGGTGCGGTTGGTCCCGCCGGCGTGCCACAGCGCGCTGTCGAAGAGCATGACGCTGCCGGCCGGCATCTCCGCCGCCACGGTGTCGTAGACGCCGCCGTACTCCGGGGGATGGTCGTAGCGGTGGCTGCCCGGCACGATGCGGGTGGCGCCGTTCGCTTCGGTGAAGTCGGTCAGCGCCCACAGCGCGTTGACGGCGATCGGCACGTGCGGGCGCGGCAGCGGGATCTGCTGCGTGTCCTCGTGCATCGGCTGCGCCTCCTGCCCCGGGGCCAGCGTGATGGCGGTGAGGGAGGAGAGCAGCAGTTCCCGGTCCAGCACCGCCTCGGCCACCGGCAGGACGTTCTCGTGCAGCGGCACCGCCTGGAACGCCGGGTCGCGCGCCAGAAGGTTGTAGATGCGGATGGTCCGCAGCCCTTCGAAGCTTGTCTTGGCGAAGCCGACGCCCTGCTCGCGTTCGACGCGCTCCAAGGCTTCGATCAGGGTCGCGCGGGTGGCGGCGTCCGCCGCCCCGTCGATGATGGTATAGCCGTCGCGGGCGATCCGCTCGCGGTGCTCGGCGATCTGCTGATCGTTCAACATCCCCCCTCCGCCACCGTTGATTGTGGCCTCGGCGAAGGATGTGGTGTTTGCTTTGGGGTCGCATTGTGCGCCCGGTCCACGGAAATTGTGCGGGCCGTCCGAAGGGCGCGCGGGCGTACCGCCGCTTTGGTGTTGCCGAAGCACAGCCGGCCATGATCTGATGCGACGAAATGCCGCATAAGATGGCAGGTGAGAGGAAACATGCGCGCCACATGGACCACCCAGGACGTTCACAGCGACGAGCAGTTCGCCTATTGGCGGGAAGCCATCTGCAACGCGTTCGTGCCGCTCCAGCCGGAGGGGGAACAGGGATCCTTCGAGGGCCGGATCGACAGCGTTGCGCTGCGCTCGCTGCATGCTTCGGTGGTCGAGGCCGACGCGCACCCCGTCCACCTCACCCGCCGGGGCGTTCACGGGCAGAACGCGGTTTCGTTCTTCGCCAATCTCGTGCTGGACGGCGAGGTCACGGTTGAGCAGTTCGGTGAAACCACCTCCGTGCGCCCCGGCGACATCTATCTTCTCGACACCGCCTCGGCCTTCACGGTCACGTTCGGCTCACGCTTCCGGATCTTCTGCGTGACGTTGCCGGAGCATACGCTGCGCCCGCGCATGGGATCGCTGGGGCGGCCCGCCACCTCTGTTCTGCGCGGCGACTGTGGCAGCGGGCGCATCGCGTCGCTCTACATGCAGGCGCTGGAGTCCATCGACCCGAGGGAGTTGTCGGACATGCAGGACATGGCGGCCGACCAGCTCTCCGCTCTGATCGCCCGCGCGGTCAACCGCAGCCCCGACGAGCCGGGGGCGGAGAAGCGGGCCGGGCACCGTGGGGCCCTGCAACGCATTCTCGCGCATATCGACGCGCATCTGGCCGACCCGACGCTGTCCCCCGAGACAGCCAGCCAAGCCCTGCGCATGTCGCGCAGCTATCTCTACCAGATCCTTGGGGAGGCGGGGCAGACCTTCGCGGGGTACGTCCGCGACCGGCGCCTGGACGAGTGTCACCGCAGCCTGAGGACGAACCGGCACGCGTCGGTGCTGGAGATCGCCGCACGCTGGGGGTTCCACGACCAGTCATCCTTTGCGCGCATGTTCAAGGCGCGCTTCGGCTGCACACCACGGTCGCTGCGGGGAACGCCATAGCAAAAGCATGTCTGCGGTCGTCCTGAAGCGAGACAGCCAAGCGAACGAGCGCTCGCAATTTGTGACGGTCTCCTTGTTGCCCCTCGGCTACTTGTTCTGGGGGATGACCTCGACACCGCTGGCCGTTCCCACCACCACGCTGGACGCGAGGCCAATGAACAGGCCGGTTTCGACGACGCCGACGATGGCGCGCAGGCGGGCGTGGAGCGCGGCCGGATCGCGGATCTCCCCGACGCCGCAGTCGACGATGTGGTGGCCGCCGTCGGAGACGAACGGTGCACCGCCCGCCAGTCGCAGGACGGGGTTCGCGCCGGCGTCCTGGAGACGCTGCATCGTCGCCTCGGCACCGAACGGAACGATCTCGACGGGCAGGGCGGTGCGGCGGCCGAGCCGCTCAACCATCTTGCCTTCATCGACGATCACGACCAGCCGACGGCTGGCGCTGGCGACGATCTTCTCACGCAACAGGGCGCCGCCATGCCCCTTGATGAGGGTGAGGGTCCCGCGTTCCACCTCGTCGGCCCCGTCGATGGTCAGGTCAATGCGCGTTTGGGCAGCGAAATCAGTCAGCGGGATGCCGAGCCGCCGCGCTTGCGCGGCCGTGCGCTCCGAGGTTGGAATGCCTTGGACGCGCAGGCCGCGGGCGATCCGCTCCGCCAACGCCTCCAGGGCGAGTTCCGCCGTCGAACCGCTCCCCAGCCCGAGCACCATCCCGTCCTCAACCATCTCGACCGCGGCACGAGCGGCGCGCCGCTTCGCGTGCACGGGGGCGACGGCCGCCGCGGCGTCCGCAAAGACCGTCAGGGTGCCGGCCGGGCGCAGCCGCGCGGCGGGTAGGGCTGTGTCGCCGCGCCGGACCCGCGCCAGGATGGCGCTCTTATCCTCCCCGGTGACCAGGACGGCGACGTGGCGGCTGCTCTCCAGGGCCGGGAAGGTCAGGGTGATCCGCGCCTCCGGCTGGACGCCGAGGACGGCGGCGGCCCAGTCGTCACGCTCGTCGAGGGCGGGAGTGCCGGGGAACAGGGACGCCGTGTGGCCGTCCGAACCGAGGCCGAGCAACGTCACATCGAAGAGCGGTCGGGCGGGATCGAGGCGCGCTGCACCGTAGAACGCCATGAGGTCGCGCTGATACGCCCGCGCCGCCTCTCGCGGGTCGATCCCGACGGTCGGGATTGGGTGGATGTTGGCGTCCGGCACGGGAACCCTGGACAGCATGGCCGCGCGCGCCATGCGCTGGTTGCTTCGCGGGTCGTCCGGCGGGACGAAGCGTTCGTCGCCCCAAAACCAGTGTACCCGTGCCCAGGGGAAGCGGTCGCGGAACGGGGAGGCGGCGAGCCGCTCATAGAGCTGGCGCGGCGTCGAGCCGCCGGAGAGGGCAACGGCGACGGCCCCGTCCGGCCGCTCCAGGACCCGCTCGGTCAGCCACTGCGCGGCGGCCTGGGCCAGGGCCTCCGCGTCGGGAAGAACGGTGAAGGCGCCCGTGCCCATCACGAGACCGGTCGCCAACGGCGGCCGTCACGGGCGAGCAGGTCGTCGGCCTCCCGCGGCCCTTGGCTGCCGGCGGGGTAGGCGGCGAGCCCGTCCCCCGATCGGGCGCGCCACGCATCGAGGATCGGCTGCACCACCGCCCAGCCCGCTTCGACGTAGTCGGCGCGCTGGAACTGCGTCTGGTCGCCCGCCATGCCGTCGTAGATCAGCGTCTCGTAGCCGGTGCTCGGCGCGGCGCGAAAATAGTCCTTGTACTCCATGACCATGCGCACGCCGTCGATGCGCAGGCGCGGGCCGGGGACCTTGGCGTTGAACTGCAGCGTAATGGCCTCGTCCGGCTGCACGCCGATCACCAGGACGTTGTCCGCCAGACGCTCGACCGGCGTGTTGCGGAAGAGGGGGTACGGGGCCTGCTTGAACCCGACGGCGATCTCGGTCCGGCGCGCCGCCAGCGATTTGCCGGTGCGCAGGTAGAACGGCACGCCGGCCCAGCGCCAGTTGTCGATCAGCAGGCGCATGGCGACGAAGGTCTCCGTCCGGCTGTCCGCCGCCACGTCCAGCGACTCGCGATAGGCCGCCACCGGCTTGCCCGTCACCGTACCGGCGCCGTATTGGGCGCGGACGACGTTTGTGGCCACCTCCTCGGGCGTGAAGCGGTGGATGGCGTCGAACACCTTCGCCTTCTCGGTGTGCACGGCGTCGGCGTCGAAGCAGGTCGGCGGTTCCATCGCCGTCAGGGCGAGGAGCTGGAAGAGATGGTTCGGCACCATGTCGCGCAGCGCGCCGGTGGCGTCGTAGAAGCGGCCTCGGCGCTCCACCGAGACGGTCTCCCCCACGGTGATCTGGACGTGGTCGACGTGGTTGCGGTTCCATAGCGGCTCGAACAGGCCGTTGGCGAACCGGGCCACCATGATGTTCTGGACCGTCTCCTTCCCGAGATAGTGGTCGATCCGGTAGATCTGATGCTCGTCGAGCACGGTCTGAAGCTCGGCGTTCAGGCTCCGCGCCGAGGCGAGGTCGGTCCCGAACGGCTTCTCGACGACGACGCGCCGCCACACGCCGCCCTTCTCGCGCGTGAGGCCGGACGCGCCGAGGTTGCGGACGATGGGGGCGAAGGCGGCCGGTGGGGTGGCGAGATAGAACAGGACGTTGCCGTCCGTTCCGAACCGCCCGGCCACGTCCGCCAGCCGGTCGGTGAGCCGCCGATAGGTCTCGGGATCGGCGAAGTCGCCCGCGACGTGGAAAAGGCGACCGAGCAGCGCCTCGGCAACATCCGGCTCCACCGCGTCCGTCGCGAAGTTCCGCAGGGCGGCCCGGACAGTGTCGCGGAACGCCTCGTCCGGCATGACGTTGCGCGACACCCCGACGATCCCCAGACGGTCGGACAGCAGGCCGCGGGCTGCGAGATTGTAGAGCGCCGGAATCAGCAGCCGCCTGGCGAGGTCGCCGGCGGCGCCGAAGATCACGATGGTGCAGGGCGGGGCCGGCGCGGCGTCCGCCACCGTCGTGGCCGGGCCGAGGCAGGGCTGCGCCCTCATGACGCCCGCTCCCCTGATGGCCGCTCCGGCCCCGCAGGGGGCTCGACATGGCCGCCGAAGCCCTTGCGCATGGCGGACAGGATCTTCTCGGCGAAGGTGTGGCTCTGGCGCGAGCGGAAGCGGGCGTGGAGCGCCGCGGACAGCACCTCGGCCGGCACCGCCTCCTCGATGGCGGCGATCAGCGTCCAGCGCCCCTCGCCGGAGTCCTCCACGTGGCCCGAATATTCCTCGAGTGCCGGACTTCCGGCCAGCGCCGCCGCCGTGAGGTCGAGCAGCCAGGAGGTGATGACGCTGCCGCGCCGCCACACCTCGGCGATGTCCGCGAGGTCGAGGTCGAACCGGTGCCCGGCGGGCAGGGCGTCGCCGCCGGCGTTCTTCAGAATGTCGAAGCCTTCGGCGTAGGCCTGCATCAGGCCGTACTCGATCCCGTTGTGGATCATCTTCACGAAATGCCCGCTGCCGTTCGGCCCGGTGTGAAGGTAGCCGCGCTCGGCCCGCGGGTCGCGCCCGTTCCGGTTCGGCGTCCGCGGCACGTCGCCGGCACCCGGCGCCAGCGCGGCGAAGATCGGGTCGAGCCGGTCGACCACCGGCTTCTCGCCGCCGATCATCATGCAGTAGCCGCGCTCCAGCCCCCAGACGCCGCCCGAGGTCCCAACATCGACGTAGTGCAGCCCCGTCCGCGCCAGCGCCGCCGCGCGGCGCACGTCGTCCTTCCAGAAGCTGTTGCCGCCGTCGATGACGATGTCGTCCGGCTCCATGTGGCCGGCGAGCTCGGAAACCGCCGCTTCCGTCACGCCGCCGGCCGGCAGCATCACCCAGACAGCGCGCGGCGGGTCCAGCTTGGCGACGAGGTCGCCCAGGCCAAAGGCGGCCACCGCGCCGTCCGCCACCACTTCCCGGACCGCGTCGTCGCTGCGGTCGTAGACCACGCAGCGGTGGCCCGCCCGCATCAGGCGGCGCGCGATGTTGGCCCCCATGCGGCCGAGCCCGACGATTCCGATCTGCATCCGCAACTCTCCTCCGGCTCAGCGGCGTTTCGCGATCTGCTCCCTGGTGGCGGCGAGGACAGCGTCCACCGTGAAGCCGAACTTCGTCAGCAGGTTCTTCAGCGGCGCCGATGCGCCGAACGTATGCATGCCGATCTTGGCGCCGGTCATGCCGACGTAGCGGTCCCATCCGATGACCGAGCCTTGCTCGACCGACACCCGCGCCGTCACCGCGGGCGGCAGCACGGCCTCGCGGTAGGCCTCGCCCTGCTCCTCGAACAGTTCCCACGAGGGCATGCTGACGACGCGGGCGGCGATGCCCTCCGCCGCGAGCCGTTCGAAGGCCTGGACGCACAGGGAGACCTCGCTGCCGGTCGCGACCAGGATCACCTCCGGCGCCTGCCCGTCCGGCGGGTCGGCAAGCACGTAGGCGCCGCGCGCCAGCCCGGCGGCGGGCGCGCAGCGGGTCCGGTCGAGGGTGGGCACGGCCTGTCGGGTCAGGGCGAGGCACACCGGGCGGTCGCCCAGGCCGATGATGACGCGCCACGCCTCCACCACCTCGTTGGCGTCGGCCGGGCGAAGCACGATCAGGCCGGGGATCGACCGCAGGCCGATGAGCTGTTCGACCGGCTGGTGAGTCGGCCCATCCTCGCCCAGGCCGATGGAATCGTGGGTGAAGATCCAGATGCAGGGCAGTTCCATCAGCGCCGACAAGCGCAGCGGCGGCTTCATGTAATCGCTGAAGATCAGGAAGCCAGCGCCGAACGCGCGGAGCTTCGACAGCGCCAGCCCGTTCACCACGGCGCCCATGGCGTGCTCCCGCACGCCGAAATGCAGGTTGCGGCCACCGGGGTCCGCCGGTTCAAGATCGCCGGCGCCGTCAAAGGTCAGGCGCGTCTTGGTGGACGGTGCCAGATCGGCGGCGCCACCGATGAGCCACGGATGCTTGGCGGCGATGGCGTTCAGCACCGTGCCGGACGCTTCCCGCGTCGCCAGCCCCTTCGGATCGGCCGGAAAGGTCGGCAGGCCGACATCCCAGCCCGACGGCGCCGCGCGCCGCTGCATGCGCTCCACACCGTCGGCGAGGTCGGGGTGGGCGGCGCGGTAGCGCTCGAACAGCGCGGACCAGTCCGCGCGCAGCCGCCGGCCGCGGTCGCCGACTCCCCGTTGGACATGCTCGTACACGCCGTCGGGGACGAGGAAATGCGCATCCTCCGGCCAGCCGTAGGTCCGTTTGGCGAGCCGCACCTCCTCCTCGCCCAGCGGCTCGCCGTGCGCGTCCTTGGTGTCCTGCTTGTGCGGGGCGCCATAGCCGATGTGGCTGCGGACCACAACCAGCGTCGGACGGTCCGTGGTGGCGCGGAAGCGGTCGAGCGCCTGGGCCAGGGCCGCCGTGTCGTTGGCGTCCTCCACCCGCAGCACGTTCCACCCGTAGGCACGGAAGCGGGCGGCCACGTCCTCGTCGAAGGTGAGGTCCGTCGAGCCCTCGATGGAGATCCGGTTGCTGTCGTAGATCCAACAGAGGTTGGCGAGCTTCAAATGGCCGGCGAGCGACGCCGCCTCGCTCGCCACGCCCTCCATCATGTCGCCGTCGCCGCACAGCGTGTAGACGTCGTGGTCGAAGAGCGGGAAGCCTGGCCGGTTGAAGCGCGCCGCCAGCCAGCGGCCGGCTATGGCCATGCCGACGCTGTTGCCGCAGCCCTGGCCGAGCGGCCCTGTGGTCGCCTCGACGCCGGTGGTGAGGTGGTGCTCGGGATGCCCCGGGCATTTGCTGCCGAGTTGGCGGAAGTGCCGGATGTCGTCCAGCGTGACCGCGGGCGTGCCGGCGCGCTCGTGCTCCGCATCGGCCGCCTTGACACCGGCCAGATGGAGCATGGAGTAGAGCAGCATCGACGCGTGCCCGACCGACAGCACGAAGCGGTCCCGGTTTGGCCAGGCCGGGTCGTCGGGATCATAGCGCAGGAACCGCTGCCAGATCGTGTGGACCACCGGCGCCATGCCCATGGGCGTGCCGGGATGGCCGGATTTCGCCTGCTCCACCGCGTCCATGGACAGCGTGCGGATGGTGTCGATGCAGAGCTGGTCCAGGCTCTTCGGATCGCCGCGGCGTGGCGATCCACCGGATTGGTCGTTGCCCATGGGCGGGACCTTTCGGACGTGAGCACGGGGCCGGCGCCCCTCCAGACAGTCAGGGTGGGGCGCCAGCCCCACTTGTCGAGTGCCGAGGACCGCGAGGAAGAACGGGGCGCCCGCTGCACCGGCGCACGGCGGCCAACCAGCCGATGCGCTGGTCGCCGCGTGGCGCGCTCGTAGCTTTGAATCAGCGCGTTTTCTCATCTTCCGAGCCGTTCTCGGCGCGCGGCAGCGCCGAAAGACGGGCAACAGGCAAATTCCAGCGGTGTCGGATCGCCATGAAGCGAAGGCCGAAGCACAAGGCCGCTCCGGCCAGAGCGGAGATGCCGTAAGAAAGATCGAGCATCTTGCCAATCACGACGACGGATGCGCCGGTCAAGGCGGCTACGGCATACAGGTCCGAACGCAGAACCTGGGGGATTTCCGCGAGAAGAACATCGCGCGCCATTCCGCCTCCGATGCCGGTCAACATGCCAAGAAGGGCGGCCATCACCGGGTTAAGTCCGAATCCAAGTGCCTTCTGCGCACCAGCGACGGCGAAGAGCGACAGCCCCGCCGCGTCGAACAGGAGTACGGGGCTGCGCAGCCTATCGACGCCGGCATACCAGAAGAAGGTGATGAGCCCGGCCAGGACGGAAACCAGCAAGTATCGCCCGTCGGTCAACGCGGCCGGCGGGACCGCGCCGATCACCAGATCTCGGGCGATCCCGCCAAAATTTCCGGCAACGAACGACAGGACGAGAGTGCCGAAAATGTCGAGGCGCCGGTTGACGGCAGCCACCGCCCCACTGATGGCAAACACGAAGGTCCCGATCAGGTCGAGAACGTGCACGAAGGTTTCCATGACGATCCTGCGGTTCCATCCGGGAAGACCGACACGTCGAAACGCAAGCGCGAAGCGACTTCAGGAAAGCTGAACAACCGAGGCGACGGTGAGCATACTGCAGTCATTTTTCCCGCTACACCCGCCGTTCAAACACCGTCAGGTTGTTCCAAGCCATGCCAGCGCGCCGACGACCAACGCTTCGATCCCTGTCTCCAGGGTGGGATGCAGGATCGGCGCAAACTGGGGGCTATGATTGACCGGCAGTTCGTTCAGCTTCCCCGCGGCCTTGGCCTTGGCGTATGTTTTGGGGTCATTGCCGCCCACGAACCAGAACACCGAGGGCACCTGCCACGCGGTGCCAAAGCACCCAAAATCCTCGCTCGCTGGGGCGGGACCCGTGTGCTTCACCCGGTCGGGAGAAAAGTAGCCGCGGAATGCCTCGGCAATACGGTTGCTGGCGGCTTCGTCGTTCACGTTGAGCGGGTAGCGATCGAGCGGCGTGATCTCCGGCTTGCGTGGCGCGCCGGCGGCTTCGGCCTCCCCATTGACGATCCGCTCGATCGCAGCAAGCACATGCTTCCGCACGCCGGCGTCGAACGTTCGCACATTGAGCTTGATGATGGCGTCGTCGGGAATGACGTTCTCCTTCGTGCCTGCCTGCAACACGCCGACCGTGACCACGGCCGCGTCGGTCGCGGCGACCTCGCGGGACACGATGGTCTGAAGCCGCAGGACCACGGACGCCGCCATAACGACGGGATCGATGCTGGCTTGCGGCATCGAACCATGGGCGCCGCGCCCGAACAGGCGAATTTGCAGACTGTCTGCCGCGGAGGTGATCGGTCCGGCGCTTCCGGCAACGCTGCCGGCGGGACCGACCATGACGTGCTGGCCAAGCACAACGTCAGGCACGGGAAAGCGGTCAAGCAAACCGTCATCGATCATCGCCTGGGCGCCCTGCGCGATTTCCTCGCCCGGCTGGAACACGGCCATCAGCGTGCCCTTCCAGGCGTCGCGCGTCCGCGACAGCAGCGTCGCCGCGCCGACCAGCCAGGCAACATGCATGTCGTGGCCACACATATGGCCCACCGGAACCGTGTTCCCTTCAGGGTCCGTCGCGGTGACCTTGCTGGCGTAGGCAAGGCCGGTGTTCTCAGCGATGGGCAGCGCATCCATATCGGCGCGCAGCATCACCGTCGGTCCCTTGCCGTTGCGAAGCAGCCCGACCACCCCCGTCTTGCCGACCCCGGCTGTAACCTCGTAGCCGGCTTGCGTGAGCCTGTCGGCGGCGATGCCCGCCGTTCGCGTCTCCTGCATCGACAGCTCGGGATGGGCGTGGATGTCCTTGTAGAGCGCCTCGACATCGGGCAGAAGGGTCTTCATGCCCCCCAGAATGGCGGAAGCGCTTTTCGAGCGGGCCTGTTCAGCCATGATCGGCTCCTCTTCGTGCTCTCTGCATGACGGCCTCCGGAATTCGCGGATGCGGCGCGTCGCTCCTGGGGCCGTTGGCGATGCCGGCATTCGCGAAGCCGCTGTCGCCCGGGCCGTGGAGCGACATCTTCTCCTCCGCGATCTGGCGATCGACGGCGCTTCGATCGTTGAGCGCCATACCATTCACGCCACAGGTGACAACCGGATCGCGGTTTCCGACTCCATCCACATAAACACCATCGACCATGCAGACACCGTCGGTGATTTGGTCCGGCGTGGCGGGGGCGAACCGGCCGTCGTTGTCGATCGCTTCGTTTTCCGGGCACAACCCGACCGGGCAGATCCTGTATCGCCGGCACCACCAACGAAGATACCCACGGCCCGGTAAGGGGGGCGTCGCTGCGGCCGGCCATCCCCGCCGATACTGTCAACTTGGCTTCCGCAGCGAGCGTTCCGCGCAATATCGGCACACATGCGCGGACTTATGTAGCAGCCGCCACCACGGCTGGACGGGTGATCTGGCGGGGTGAGCGCAAAGCATGAGCTTGGCGATTCACAGCGGAGTCGTGGCCGGGTTAGATTCAGGCGGTCACCGTGTTGGAGATCGCCAGGTCCCGCGGTCCCAAAGGCCAGCACTTCCTCCTCACCGCCGCGGCGCGCACGCTGTCGCTGGCGACCGTGCTGCGCTTGTCGGACACGGAAGCTGAGACGGTCTTTGCGGCGACCCGCTGGCCGGAAACGAACGGGCGCCCGGTGTGTCCGACCTGCGCCTGTGATGCGGTGTATGACTGCCGCCGGCCGAATGGCGCGCCGCGATGGCGCCGCCATCGATGCCGCAAGGACTTCTCCCTCGCCTCAGGCACGCTGTTCGCCTTTCACAAGCTGCCTCTCCGGATGCACCTCGTTTGCGGATGAGGCGCAGGACAGTATCGCCGCTCACCGGCTTGGCTAGCTTCGACGCCAACCGGGCGCCTGCTTCGCCGCCCAACACCAAGCCGATTTGGGCCTGAGACAACGCCAGCCGTCCCGCTCGCCGCCCATTGCGGGCAATCTCGGGCAGGCGCTCGGCAAAGATGCGCGATCCGCGGTGCCGGCAGCGGAAGCGACGAACCTGAAGCTGCAGAACGATCTGGCGCCCTTGCCAAGACAGGTCGGCGATGGTGCGCCAATAGCGGCTGTGTACGTGGTCCGATCCCGTTCCGCAGGTCGGACAGGTTGCCACCGTTCCAATCGTTCGGGCGGTGACGACGATGCGATCCTGATCGATCATAACGGCCGTCGCCTGAAGGCCGACCGGCACCAGCGCCAGGGCGAGATCTGAGATCTGCATCATGTGAATCCCCCGCTTCACATGTGCGCCAACAGCGACGAGCCGTCCGTCTCAGCACCGAATAGATCAAGTTCCAACGATGCCGGCCATCACCGCCACGCTTCGCTGATGAACTGAATGATGTGGTCGATGAAGAAGGCATCCTGACGGTTGCCCCTGATCAGCAGCGTGCTCAGCTCCGGCAAGGGCGGGAAGCCATCCTGTTCCGCCAGGATCCGCCAGTTCGTATCAACATTGCGCTTGAACAGCACCGCCACCGCCATTTCCGACAGGACGGCGGCGCGAACGCCCGCGAAGTTGGGGCTGGTCATCACGATCCGGCCGCGCCGGCCAAGCCGTTCCAGCCGTTCGATCGCGTGGCGGCGGAACACGTCGCCGCTGTGAAAAATGGCGATGGGCACCGGCCATTGGGTGTGGACGTCCGAATGCTGCGAGCAGGCCCAGACCGGGGCCTCACGGCCCAGAACGATGCCGGTCGATTGAACCTCGCCCTCGGTCACGATGGCGATGTCCAGCGTGCCGTCGGCGATCTGTGTCAGCAGGCGCTTGGATGGCTCGCAGACCACGTGCAGGCGCAAATGGGGAAAAACCTGGAGGCAGCGACGGATCAGCGTCGGCAGGTAGGTCGCCGCGAAATCGTCGGGCAGGCCGATCGCCACCTCGCCCTCGATCTTGCGGTCCCCGAAAGCGGCCAGCGCGTCGCGGTAAGCACGCAGGATACGCCGTGCGTGATCGTAGAACAGCTCTCCTTCGGGGGTCAGCTTCACCTTGCGCGATGAACGGTCGAAGAGCTGGCAGTCCAGCGCCTCCTCCAGCCGCTTGATCTGCATGCTGATGGCGGCCTGGGTCCGGTGCACCCGACGGGCGGCGCTGGTGAAGCTGCCGCTTTCGACGGTCTCGATGAAGGTCTGCAGGAGGGCAGGTTCGGGGTTCATCGTCCGAAGCATCAGCGATATTTATGGGTCTTCGTCAAGCAAATTCGTTTTATGACTCAGCGTGGACTGCGTATCCTCAAGCGGAGGAAATATTCAAAATGGCGCTCCCTGAGACTTCAGGGCATCTGCGCACGATCCAAGGATGGTGGTTCGGAATGGTCCTGGACAGGAAGACTGAGTTCACCCGGCGCGCCTCCCGCATTCAGCAACGGCTGAAGGAAAAAGGTCTTGATGCGCTCCTCGTTACATCTCCGACAAACGTCTGGTACGTCTCCGGGTTTTGGGAGTTCATCGCAATTCGTCTGCAGTCGGTGCTGGTGCCGGCGGACGGCGACTGCTGCTTCATGGTGTCCAAGAACGAGCACGAATACGCCGAAAAGACGAGCTGGATGGATGATGTCCGCTACTACACCGAGTTTCCGGAGGCCGGACACCACCAAAACCCTTATGATCTCCTGAAGGACGTCATCGCCGAGAAGGGGCTGTCCAAGGCCGTCATCGGCATCGAGGAGGGCACCCTCCCGCTGAAGGAGTTCCGCCAGATCCAGGAGATCGCTCCGGGAGCCAGGCTGGTCGATTCCTCGCACATCCTGAGCGATCTGCGCATGGTGAAGTCGGCTTACGAGATCGACCTGCTGAAGAAGTCGGGCAAGGTCGCGGTGGCCGGCTGGAACGCCTCGCTCAACGTCGCCAAGCCGGGCATCCGCGAGTACGAGGTGGCCCAGGCTGCCCGCATGGCGGCGACCGAGATGGCCGCCAGCCTGTTCGGCCCCGAGGACGTCAACCATTCGCCGCTGACCGATGGCGTGCAGCTGATCCAGTCGGGCATGCGCTCGTCCATCTCGCACGGCCGCGGATCGCCCAACCGGCTGAAGCGCGGCGACATGGTCGCCATGTGCTTCTGCATGACCAACCAGTTCAAGGGCTACCGCGTCGGCTTCTCGCGCAACTTCGCGCTGGGCAGCGCCACCGACGAGATGCACCGCGTATACGACCTGCTCTACAAGGCCCAGCAGACGGCGCTGGCCGAGGTGCGTCCGGGCGTGCCGGCCAGCCATCTCGACCGCATCGTGCGCGAGATGATCCACGAGGCGGGCTACGGCGAGCACATCGAGCACCGGCTGGGCCGCGGCGTCGGGCTCGACATTGCCGAGGCGCCCGACCTCAAGGAAGGCGACGACACGCCGCTGGCCGCCGGCATGACGCTGTCGGTGGAGCCCGCCATCTACATCACCGACCAGTGGGGGGTGCAGATCGAGGATTCGATCGTCGTGACCGAGGACGGCTTCGAGTACCTGACGGTCGCCTCCGAACCCGTGCTGCCGGTGATCTGATACCGGCGGCGCATGAACACGTCCAGTGAGCGCCGCCGGTAAAACCCGACAGATCAATGCCATGGCATTGATCGAAAGGGTGATACGGACGACGCCTTCAGGCGCCGGCCGTATGACCCGCCGCCGGGCTCCCTCCCGGCGAGCCGCAAAACCATAAAACCGCGACAGGAGCTTCATGATGCTGACGACGATGAACCGGCGCGCTTTCCTGGCCAACACCGCCGTGGCTTCGGCCTTCGCCCTTGGTGCCGGCGGCCTCGCGTCGCAGGCCTTCGCGGCCTCCGCCACCCTGTCCGCGGTCGAGTGGGGCGGCGACGTGGTCAACGCGATGAAGGCCATCGCCGCCAAGCAGTCCGCCGCCACCGTCAACTGGACGTTGTTCCAGGGCGGCGCCGCTTCGATCCTGCCGAACGTCAAGGCCTCCTGGCCGAAGCCGGCCTTCGACTACATCGCCGGCTGGGAAGGCTCCTTCCAGACGATGATGCAGGAGGACTGGCTGGAGACCGTGTCGGTGGACAAGGTTCCCAACCTCGCCGACATCCCGTCCAAGGTCATCATGAAGAACGCCACCGGCGGCTGGGTCGCCGTGCCCCGCGCCGTCGGCGGCATCTATTTCGGCTACCGCAAGGACACCAGCCCTATTCAGTTGGCCTCGCTGGACGACCTGTTCTCGCCGAAGCTGAAGGGAGCGATCTGCTGGCCGGGCCCGACCCAGTGCATGATGCTGCAGATCGTGGCGCTCGCCCTGCGCAACGGCGGCAACGAGCGCAACATGGAGCCCGGCTGGAAGGTCATGAAGGAGCTGGCGAAGTCCGGCAACATCGGCCGCGTCGCCAACACCGACACCGAGTTCGTCAATTCGCTGTCCAGCGGCGAGACGTCGGTCGGCTGCTTCGCCGAGCCGGGCTGGTCGGGCGTCGCCAAGAACTTCCCGGTGGCCGCCCTGACCAAGCAGGCGGGCGTGCCGGCCTTCCTGTACCAGAGCGGCTTCGCCGTCCTGAAGAACCGTCCGAACACCGCCGAGACCCTGCGTTTCGTCAACCACTGCATCAGCCCGGAGATGAGCGCGCTCTACGCCGAGATCGCCGGCGAAGCGCCGCTGAACGTGAAGACCAAGGTGCCGGAGAAGCTGAAGCATCTGGCCTTCACCGCTGAAGAGATGGAGAAGTTCGTCTACATTCCCGACTTCAGCGTGGTGCTGGGCCAGCAGGACGCCTGGGCGAAGCGCTGGGAGGACGAGATCGCCCCGCTGCTCTGATCGCCGGAGCGGCGGCCGGACCCCGCAGATGGGCCAGCGGGCGGGATTGCCATCCGCGGGTTCCGCCGTGTGGCGCACAAACCAGGAGGGAACGGGCCGGTGCCCAGGTGGACGCGTTCGACTGCCCTGTCCATCCCCGTATCGGCGATCTACGCCGCACTGTTCGTGCTGCCGCTCGCCGTGCTCGGGATGGAAAGCATCCGGACCTTCGAACCAGGCTATGTCGGTTCGAGGCCGGGGGCCGCGCTGACGGCCGAAAACTATCTGGCGCTGTCGAGCGGCGCCTTCGTCGACACGCTGCTGACGACCTTCCGCATCGGCGTCCTGGCCTCGCTGGCCGGCGTGGCGCTCGCCCTTCCCCTGGCCTTCCTGTGCGCGCGCAGCCTGCGGGCCAACCTGACCCGGTACCTGCTGGTCCTGTTCATCCTGCTGATGTTCCTGGGCGTTCTGGTGCGGACCTACGCGCTGGAACTGATGTTGGGCTCGGTCGGGCCGCTGCGACCGCTGCTGCTGGCGCTCGGCGTCTCGCCCAACGGGCGCGACTACATCGAGGTCTGCGTCGGGGCGGGGCTTCTGCACTACATCATCCCGCTGAGCGTGCTCACGCTCATTCCGGTCATCCGCGCCATTGACCCGCGGTTGATGGAATCGGCGATGTCGCTCGGCGCCTCGCGCACCATGGCGCACGCCACCGTCACCCTGCCGCTCAGCGCCCGCGGCCTGCTGGCCGCCTTCCTGCTGTCGATGACCTTCTCGATCTCGGCCTTCGTCATCCCGATGATCCTCGGCCGGGGCCGCGTCAATTTCGTGTCCAGCCTCGTCTACACCCGCTTCAGCGAGATCGCGAACTACCCCAGCGGCGCGGCCATCGCCCTCGCCACCCTGGCCATCTCGCTGGCGGTGGTGGCCGGGCTGTCGGCCCTGGTGCGGCGCTGGACCAGGGCGAGGATCCACTGATGCGCACGCGCTTCGTTCTCGACCGGCTGGGAGCCGCGGCCCTCGTTCCGGTGATCGTCCTGGTGCTGGCCTTCCTGGTCGCGCCCTTCGTGATGACGGCGGTGCTGTCCTTCGACAGCCGCACCTTCCTTGCCCCGCTGCCGCCGCCCGACCTGTCGTTGCAATGGTACGAGCGGTTCCTGTCCGACGCCTATCTGCTGGCCGGCCTCAAGACCAGCCTGACCGTCGCCGTCATCGTCACGGCGATCTCCACCGCCGTCGGCATCGCCACCGCCATCATGTTCCAGCGCTCACGCTTCGGCGGCAAGGAGGGGGTGCTGTCCTTCCTGCTGTCGCCGCTGATCGTGCCGCCGGTGGTGCTGGGCTTCGGGCTGCTGTTGTTGTTGTCGATGCTCGACGTCGGCAGCGGCCTGGTCCGGCTGGTCTGCGGTCACCTCATCATCACCGTGCCCTACGCGATCCGCGCCAGCATCCTCAGCGTCGGATCGGTGAAGGCGGTCTACGAGGAGGCCGCCCTCAGCCTCGGCGCCACCCCGGCCGAGGCCTTCCGCACGGTGACCCTGCCGCTCGCCCGCAGCGGGATCATCGTCGGCGCCATCTTCAGCTTCGTCGTGTCCATGGACGACGTGGCGGTGGCCATGTTCCTCAGCACGCCCGACACCTTCACCCTGCCGGTCGCGCTGATGAGTTCGATGCGCGCGAATTTCGACCTGTCCATCGCCGCCGCCTCGACGCTTTTCACCGTCATCGTCCTGGCCGGCGTTCTTGTCCTGGAACGCACGCTCGGACTCTCGACCCTCTTTGGGAATCCCCATGGCCGCGCTTAAGTCCGATATCGCTCCCGCCGCATCGCCCGCGTCCCCGCCCGCCGTCGAGCTGGTCGATGTCGTCAAGCGGTTCGGCGGCTTCGTCGCCACGCGGAACGTCTCGCTGACCGTGCGCCGGGGCGAGACGGTCGCCCTGCTCGGGCCGTCGGGCTGCGGCAAGACCACGCTGCTGCGCATGATCGCCGGCTTCGAGGCGCCGACGTCCGGATCGGTGCGGCTGGCCGGGCGGGACGCCGCCGACCTGCAGCCCTACGAGCGCAGCGTCGGCCTGCTGTTCCAGCAATACGCCCTCTTTCCGCACATGACGGTGGAGCAGAACGTCGCCTACGGTCTGGTGCGGCGCGGCTGGCCGAAGGCCGAACGCAAGGCGCGCGTCGCCGAGATGCTGGGCCTGGTGCGCATGGAGCACCTGGCCGGCCGCTGGCCCGGCGAACTGAGCGGCGGGCAGCAGCAGCGCGTCGCCCTGGCCCGCGCGCTCGCAACCCAGCCCGACGTGGTGCTGCTGGACGAGCCGCTCTCTGCCCTCGATGCCCTGCTGCGCCAGACCCTGCGCCGCGAGCTGAAGGAGATTCTGGACGCTGTCCACGCGACGGTGATCCTGGTCACCCACGACCAGGAGGAGGCCATGTCCTTCGCCGACCGCATCGCCGTGCTGAACGGCGGCCGGGTCGAGCAGGAAGGGATCCCTGCGGACTTGTACGAGCGCCCTGCCAACCGCTTCGTCGCCGGCTTCCTCGGCCGCGCCAACTGGATCGACGGCGTGACCCTGATCGAACGCGGGGGAAGGGCCGATATCGGCCGGTCGCGCCGGGGGACCACGCTGGCGCTGCCGCCGGGCTCGCTCCCCGCCTCCGACTCGATGGACGTCTGCGTGCGTCCGGAGCGGCTGACCCGTGGGCCGGGCGATGCCGCGACGTCAGCGCCCGGTCTGCTGGCGGGCACGGTGGTCGAGGCGGTGCATGTCGGTGCCGACGTCCAGCTCGCCATCGAGACCGCGGAGGGGGTCTTCTCCTGCCTGGAGCGAAGCCATGGCCTGCGGCTGCCGGCGCGCGGCGAGACGGCGGTCCTGCGGATCGCCCCGGAGGACGCCATCCTCGTACCCGCCCAGACCGCCTGACCCTGTCCCCCCAGAATCCGACCGGCCGGAGCCATCTTCCATGCCCGAGCGCATCCTTGTCATCGGCGGCGGCGTCGTCGGCGCCGCCAGCGCCCTGGCGCTGCAAAGCGCCGGCTTCGCCACCACGCTGGTCGAGCGCGACGAGCCGGGGCGGGGCTGCTCCTACGGCAACGCCGGGCTGATCGCCGACGACCATATCCTGCCCCTGTCCCGCCCGTCGGTCATCCGTCAGGTGCCGCGCATGCTGCTCAGCCGGGATGCGCCGCTGCGCATTGCGCCGTCGGGGCTGCCGGGCCAGCTGCCTTGGCTGCTGCGCTTCGCCTGGGCGGCGCGGCCCTCGGCCGTTGCCGAGGGGCTGGCCGGTCTGGCGCCGCTCCTGGCCCAGGCGCGGCCGGCGCTGGACCGGCTGATCGAACGGGAGGGGCTCGGGCACCTGTTCCTCGCTCCCGGCGCCCTCTACGTCTTCGAGACCGGGGCCGCCGACCGGGCCGCCCGCCAGGAGGAGCGCCTGCTCGCCGAGCACGGCGTGGCGTGCGAGCATTGGCCGGCCGAGGCGGTGTACGCCCGCCTGCCGGATCTGGGCGTGGCGGTGGCCGGCGGGCGCTTCTACCCCGGCATGCTGGCCACCTCCGATCCCTTCGCCCTGGTCCAGGCGCTGGTCGAGCGCTTCCGCGCCCGCGGCGGTGTCCTCCTCAGGACGGAGGTTCATACGGTCGGCCAGGGGGCGGACGGCCGGCCGCGTCTGCAGAGCGGCGCCGGTCCGTTGGAGGCCGATCAGGTGGTGGTGGCGGCCGGCGCCGCCGGCGGAAGGCTGCTGCGCGCCCTCGGTTCGCCGGTGCCCATCACCGGCGAGCGGGGATACCACGTCATGATGCAGGGCGGCCCCGCCCTCGACCTGTCGGTCACCTTCATGGAGCGCGGGTTCGTCGCGACGCCGATGAGCACCGGCCTGCGCTTCGCCGGCACGGTCGAGTTGGGCGCGGCGCGGCCCACGCCGTCGCGGGCCGATGTGCTGATGCGGCATGCGCGCGCCCTGTTCCGCGGCTGCGCGCCGCGGGAAACCGACCGCTGGTCGGGGGAGCGGCCGACCCTGCCCGACTACCGGCCGATCATCGGCCGGCTGGCCGGGGCGCCGCGGGTCATCGCCGCCTTCGGGCACCAGCATCTGGGCCTGACGCTGGCCGCCGTTACCGGCGAACTGGTCGCCGGGATCGCCGCCGGACGGCCGGCCTCCGTGCCGCTCGCCCCCTTTCGGGCCGAGCGCTTCCGCAGCCTCTTCCAACCGATCGACGGTGCCGAGCCATGACCGATCCCCTCCCGACCGGCGAAAGCCTGATCCCCCACGCCGAACTGGTTGCCCTGCTGGCGCGCATCTTCGAGCGCCATGGCTGCTCGGACACGGTTGCCCGGATCCTTGCCGAGAACTGCGCAGGCTGCGAGCGCGACGGTTCCTTCAGCCACGGCGTGTTCCGGATCCCCGGCTACGTCGGCTCGCTGAAGAGCGGCTGGGCGGACGGCAAGGCGGTGCCCAGGGTGGAGGAGACCGGCCCCGCCTTCCTGCGGGTGGACGCCGCCAACGGTTTCGCCCAGCCCGCCCTGCTGGCGGCGCGCCCGCGGCTGATGGAGATGGTGCGGGCCGGCGGCATGGCCCTGCTGGCGATCCGCAACTCCCATCATTTCAGCGCGCTGTGGCCGGATGTGGAGCCGTTCGCCCGCGACGGACTGGTGGCGCTGTCGGTCGTCAACAGCTTCGCCTGCGTGGTGCCGCACGGCGGCCGTTCGGCGGTGTACGGCACCAACCCCATGGCCTTCGCCACGC